>NZ_JBNDHT010000040.1:0-48515 GCF_056755115.1 Rhizobium sp. SVR5-2C
CATGACGATGACATCGTCGCAGGATTCGGCAACGACGCCGAGATCGTGGGTGATGAGGATAATGGCCGCTCCGGTCTTTTGCTGCAGCTCACGCATCAGCTCGAGCACCTGCGCCTGGATTGTCACATCCAGTGCCGTGGTCGGCTCGTCGGCGATCAAGAGCTCCGGATCGCAGGCGAGCGCCATGGCGATCATCACGCGCTGACGCATCCCGCCGGAAAGATTGTGCGGATACTGGTAGTAACGGGTTTCGGGGGAAGGGATGCGCACCAGCCGGAGCATGGCGATCGCCCGTTCCGTCGCCTCTTTTTTGGACATCCGCCGATGCCGCAGGATGACTTCGTTGATCTGCTCGCCGACCGTGTAGGAAGGGTTGAGCGAGGTCATCGGCTCCTGGAAGATCATCGCCAGCCGGTTGCCGCGCAAACTGCGCATGGCGCTCTTTGTTTCATTGAGCAGCTGACGGCGGTCGAAATTGACGCTGCCGGAAATGCGTGCCGTGTGCTCGGGCAAGAGCCGCATCACGGCAAGCGAGGTGACGCTCTTGCCGCTGCCGGATTCTCCGACGATCGCAAGCGTGCGGCCCTTCTTGACAGAAAAACTCACTCCGTCGACCGCGGTGACAGTCCGTGTGTCGCCCTCGAAGACGACGCGCAGGTCCGAGACATCAAGCACGGACGGGACGGGATCGTCAGCCCGATTGGATCGGGCTGACTGGTCGTGAACCATATGGTGAGGCGTGCTCATCGAAGCTTGGTTGCCGACTTAGTTCTTACGGCTGACGCCGGCGAGACGGATGATGCCGTCCGGAGCGGGCTCGAAGCCGGTGAGGTTGGAATTGTGCGCGAAGATCCACTGCGAGTGGTACAAATAGACGATCGGCAGATCCTTGAGCAGGATTGCGATAGCCTTGCCGTATTCGGCGTTGCGGGCCCCGGTGTCGGTGAGCGCGCGGGCCTTGGTCAGGATCGCATCGAGATCCTTGTTGCAATAATGCGCATCGTTGCCGGCAGCGCCACAGGCCAGCATCGGAGTGATGTTGAGGTCGGGATCGACGCGACCGCTCCAGCCCACGAGGTGGGACTCGAACTTGCCCTGACGGGCGACGTCGAGGAGGGTCATCAGTTCGGTCGGCTTGATCGAGACGTTGATGCCGATCTCTTGAACCATCGCCTGAATGAGCTGGGCTACCTGCTGGCGCTCCGCATCGGTGGGAACGAGAAGTTCGAGGTTGACGGACTTCACTCCGGCTTCTTCCATCTTCTTTTTGGCGGCGTCGAGGTCACGTGCCGGAACCGGGAAGCTCTTGTCATAGAAGGGGCTCGACGGCGGGAAGGGCTGGTTGCCGGTGCTTGCCTGACCGTCGAAGACGACGCTGTTGATCGCGTCACGGTCGATCGCGAGGCTGAAAGCTTCACGGATAGCGGCCTTTTTGCCGGCATCGAGGTTTGCGCCTTCACCGGTGATATCGAAGGTGATGCCGTAATAGCCGAGCCCGACCACTGGGTCGACGGCAAGCGCGCTATCGGCCTTGACCGCTTCCACGTCGGTCGCGGCAAGGCGCTCGATCAGGTCGAGCTGGCCGGAGCGCAGGTTCAGCAGGCGGACGTTGGAGTCCGGCATGCCGCGATAGATGAGCTGATCGAAGTGGAACTGGTCGGCGTCGTAATATTGCGGGAATTTCTCAAGAGTGATGTGGTCCTGCGTCACGCGTTCCACGAACTTGTACGGGCCGGAGCAAACCGGGGCATCTGTGAACTTCTCGCCGAGCGCCTCGCCGGCCTTCGGGCTGATGATCATGCCGGCGCGGTCGCTGAGCGCGGCAAGCAGCGGAACGGAGGGTTCCTTGAGGTTGATCTTGACCGTGTAGTCGTCGACCACCTCGACGTTGCTGATCGCACTGATTTCGGCCTTGCGGCGGGAGATCTTGAGGTTCAGGTCGCGTTCGAGATTGTACTTGATCGCAGCCGCATCCACCTTGGTACCGTCGTGGAAGAGGGCGTCCTTGCGCAGTTTGAGCGTCAGCGCGGTGCTGTCTGCGTTCCATTCCCAGCTCGTCGCAAGCATCGGCACGATCTGGCCCTTGTCGTCGATGTCGACGACCTTGTCGCAAAGCGACTGCAGCACGTGGCGGCCGACGAAACTCCAGTTGGAGGCGGGATCGAGCGTGTCTGGATCGTCCTGCAGGCCAATCTTCAGAACCGACTGGGCCGCGGCCGGAGCAGCGGTGACCGCAAGGCCGCTCAGGGCCAGGCCGGCTGCAAGTGCGAGATACAATGGTTTCATCAATCTTCCCTCTCTTTAGTTTTGATTGGTTATTTCTGAGTCAGCGGGCGACGGCGTATCCCTGCACGCCGCGCGGATTGGCGCCGGCCTTTACCAGCTGCGTCTCGCCGTCCATCTCTCTCGCGACGGCGGAAAGCCTGCCTTCCGACCAGGCATCGCCAACGGTGATTTTGTGTCCGCGTGCTGCCAGTTCCTCCCGCATCGCTTCCGGGAAACGGGATTCCAGCGTGATCGCGCCGAGACTGATCTCGCGTGGCCAGAAGGAGCTCGGCAGATGGTCGGTGTGGAAGGAGGGCGCGTCGATCGCCTCCTGCAGATTCATGTTGTTGTGGATGTGGCGCAGCAGCATGATCAGCTGCCACTGTTCCTGCTGGTCGCCGCCCGGCGTGCCGAAGGCCATGTAAGGCTGGCCATCGCGGAAGACCGTCGACGGCGTCAGCGTCGTACGCGGCCGCTTGGACGGCATCAGCGTGGAATTCAGGCCTTCTTCGAGCCAGAACATCTGCCCGCGGGTTGTCAGGCTGAAGCCAAGGCTCGGAATGACCGGGCTCGACTGGAACCAGCCGCCGGAAGGTGTTGCCGAGACCATGTTACCCCAGCGGTCGACAGCGCTGACCTGCACCGTATCGCCACGCTGTGCGCCCTCACGGGTGAGGGCCGGTTCGCCTTCTTTGTCGTTCGGTAGTACGGGCTCGCGCGCCACGGTAGGCTCGCCGCCGCCGAGGCCGGGCTGCGGAATGGTGCCGACCGCACGCAGCGGCGGCAGATTGGGATTGCGGCCGTCCGGTGAGCCGGGGCGCACCTCCATCGAGGCTGTGCTGCCGATCAGCGCGCGTCGGGCGTCGGCATAGCTTGAGGAAAGCAGTGTCTTGAGCGGTACGTCCGAGCTGTCGCCATACCAGGAATCACGATCGGCCATGGCAAGCTTGGCGGTCTCGACGACGAGATGCACGAAATCGGCGCTCATCGGGTCGAGATCGGCGATATCGGTTCCCTTCAGGATCTGCAGCATCTGCAGAAGCACGGGACCCTGCGACCAGGGTCCGCATTTGAAGACCTCGTAGTTGCCGTAAGTGACCGAAACCGGCTCCTCGACCAGCGGCTTGTAATCCGCCATGTCCTGAGCGGTAATCAGGCCTTTGTGGTGGCGGCCCGAGACGTCCCATGCCTCTTCGGTCGCGCAATATTCCTCGATGCGTTCGGCTACCGGTCCGCGATACCAGAAATCTAGTGCCGCATCGATGCGGGCTTCGCGGTTCTTGCCGGACTTTGCTTGATCGAGGATCTGCTGGTAGAGCGCGGCGATCTTCGGGTTGCGGAAGAGTTTTCCCGACTGAGGAGCCACGCCGCCCGGCAGGTAGACCTCGGCCGAGCTCGGCCAGTGAGTTTCGAACAGCTCGCGCATCGACGCAATCGTATTGGCGATGCGCGGCACCAGCGGATGGCCGGTCTTGGCGTAATAGATTGCAGGCGCCAGCACGTCTTCGAGTTCGGCCGTGCCGTAATCCCGCAAGAGCGTCAGCCATGCGCCGAAAGCGCCGGGAATGCAGGCCGCGAGCAGACCGGTTCCGGGAATGATATCGAGGCCGAGATCCTTGAAATACTTGACCGTCGCGTTGGCGGCGGAGGGGCCTTGGCCGGAGATCACGGTCGGCTTTTCGGCACCGGCCGGCGTCACGATGATCGGCACTTCGCCGCCGGGGCCATTCAGATGCGGTTCGACGACCTGCAGCACGAAGCCGGCCGCGACCGCTGCGTCGAAGGCGGTGTGGCCCTTTTCGAGAATCGACATGCCGACGGTAGATGCCAGCCAATGCGTGGAGGAGACAGCGCCGAATGTGCCCCTGAGTTCCGGACGCGTCGTAAAGGTCATTTCAATTCCTGCTCCCTATCGGCCGCCCGCCGACCTGAATGACATCTCGCTTTTGGAGTTTGTCGACAATGTTCGGCTATCTAGGTCAGATTATATACGTGCTTTGCCCTCGTCGAGGTGCTAAACGCCATTGTCACGCGGTTTCTGTAGACATATTGTATATTCGTAACGCGCTTGGCAAGCGGATTGTGTAAATTGCGCGCGCTTGCATAATCAAAGGGGCAGGCGGGAGGAAAAGCGCCATGGGGCAAAGGACGAGAAGATGCTGGATGAAGCGGCTCCCGCTAAGAAAAGTCGCAGTGATTTCATTGCCGAACAGCTCGAAGAAGCTGTGATCAACGGTGCGATCCCGGCGGGCGCGCGTCTCGACGAGACCTCGATTGCCGCGCAGTTCGGCGTATCACGCACACCGGTGCGCGAAGCGCTGCACATTCTCTGCGGGCGCGGGCTTGCCGAACGGGAGCCCTACAAGGGGGTCGTTGTCACGCAGATTTCGGCGCAGCGCATCGACGAAATGTTCGAAGCCATGGCCGAACTCGAAGCCACCTGCGGTCGTCTGGCATCCCACCGGATGACGATGAGCGAGCGGGCAGAGCTGGAGAGCATGCATCACGAGATGAATGTGCTCGCCGATGAAGGCGATCACGCCGCCTATAACGAGCTCAACACTCGTTTTCACAATCTCCTCTTCCAGGGCAGCCATAACAGTGACCTGATCGCTGCGGCCCAGACATTGCGGCTGAAGCTTGCGCCCTTCCGCAAGTACCAGCTCAAGGACAAGGGACGCCTCAAGCGCTCCTGCAGCGAGCATCAGCAGATCGTCGATGCAATCCTCAACCAGGATCCCAAGGCGGCGGAAAATGCATTGCGCCGGCATCTCGTTTCTGCGGCGCAGGAAGTTCTGATCAAGCGTCAGCGGCAGGAAGAAAACACTGTCGCCAAAACAAACCTTATCGAGGAGGCATGAGTTCGAAATGTCCGTGAATGCAGATCAGAATGCTATCCGCACCGTCATCGCCGACATGGAGGCGGCCTGGAACCGGGGGGATTTCGGGGGTTACATGGCAGGGTTCGCCAATCCGGATGTCGTCTTCGTTTCGCGCGGCCGCATCCAGAAAGACTGGCAGGCGACGCTGGATCACTACGTCGCCGATTATGGCGGTTCTCCGGGGTCGCAGGGGCAACTCGCCTTCTCGAATATCCGCATCGAGATGCTCGCGGCCGACGCCGCGCAACTCATCAGCGACTACAATCTCGTGCGTTCCGCCGGCAACCAGACGGGCGTTAATACCCGCCTAATGCGCAAGCGCGATGGCAGATGGGTGATTGCGCTCAATCACGTTTCGCAGATCGAGAAATGACGATGCCAGGCCGCGCCTTAGACCGGAGGCGCATCACGCAAAGGGTTCGGTCGGGCCCTTCGCCGGCTTGGTGAACCACTCAGGTCCGGTTTCGGTCATGTGGATGTGATCTTCGAGCCGGATGCCGAAGCGACCGGGGAAGACAATCATCGGCTCGTTGGAGAAGCACATGCCGGGCTCCAGCATGGTGGCGTTGCCGCGAACGATATAGGGCTCTTCGTGGATTTCCATCCCGAGGCCATGGCCGGCGCGGTGTGGTAGGCCGGGCAGGGCGTAATCTGGACCGAGGCCATGTTTGGCCAATACCCGGCGTGCGGCGTCGTCCAGACTGCCGCAGGCAGCGCCGAGGCGGGCCGCCTCGAACACGGCCTGCTGGGCCTCGCGCTCGATTGCCCAGGCGTCAGCGAATTCCTTCGTCGGCTCCTCCAGCACATAGGTGCGGGTGAGGTCCGAATGATAGCCGTCGAGCCGGCAGCCGGTATCGACGAGGACCACATCGCCCGGTGCATAGATCTGGTCGCCATCGGCGCCATGAGGAAGCGAAGTCGCCAGCCCGAAGGAAACAATGCAGAAGCTTGATCCGCCCTCTGCGCCCAGTGCCCGGTGCTGTTCATCGATATGACGCACAACTTCCGAAGCCCTGACACCCGGCTTGATGAAGGCATGCGCGCGCCGATGCACTTCCAGTGTTAGGCTCATGGCATAGTCGATGAGGGCGATTTCGGTCTGGGATTTCCTGAGACGCAGGTCGCGGATCAGCCGGCCGCCATCGACGAGCTGGTCGGCGCCGAAGACGCCTGCAAGCTGGTGATAGACGAACAGCGGTAGGGCATCGTCGAGCGCCAGTCTGGCATTTGCCGGAAGCATCGAGGCGATCAGCGCCGCGCTTGACTGTTCCTCCTGCCAAACGACGATTTCGCCCGGTAGATGCGGCAGGCTTTCGACCCTGCTCTCTTCGAAGCCCGGTGCGATGTAACAGATGTCCTTCGGCGTCACCAACGCGCCAAGCAGCCGTTCGCTCGGATGCCAGTCGAGACCGGTGAAATAGCGAAGGCTCTCCGTCGAGCCGAGCAGGCAGCCATCCAGAGCCTTGTCTTCGAGCGCGGCCTGAAGGCGCGCAAGGCGCTGGCGCCGCTCATCATCGGTGATCTTCGCAACGGGATGGGACCAGGACATGTCGACGTTTCCTTTTCGCGGAGCCTGAGGGCGAGTCGCTCTATACGAGCATGTCGCCAGATTGTCGACAGGTCACACTTCGACATTGCTTCCGAAGCCGGTCGGTCCTTGGCGGCATAGTCGTTTCTTTCCTTTTCCAGGAAATGGGATGGCCTCAATGGGCCGAAAGGTCGATCGGGTCGGAGAGATCGCGGGCGAGATAATCCTGGACCTGCTTGACGATCTGTTCTGCGTGCTTGGTGGCAAGCTTGTCGGCAAGCTCGACATCACGTCCCTCGATCGCCCCGATGATCTCTTCGTGTTCGTCGACATATTGGCGGGGCAGGCGATCGTCGAAGGTGCGGTAATAGAGGCGCAGGATGCGCCGCCCTTCGTCAAGAAGCCGGCTAAAGAAGGTAGTGTAATAGGCGTTGCCGGCGAGCTCCGCAATCGCCACGTGGAACTCCCGGTTCGCCTCGATCATCGCGAAGGCATCGCGGGCGGCCACGGCGGCGGCGAATTCCTCCTGCCGTTTGCGAATGTTGGACATGGCCGCAGGCGTTGCGCGCTGCGCGGCGCCACGAGTGGTCACGCGGTACATCAGCGTCAGCGCATCGAAATAGGTCGGCAGTGCGGCGAAATCTATCGGCGCCACGATCGAATTGCGGTTGGGGAGCGTCGTGACCAGGCCTTCGCCGGAGAGCCGCAGGAGTGCCTCGCGGACCGGCGTGCGCGACATGCCGAAACGCTCCGAAAGCCGGACTTCGTCGAGCGGGCAGCCGGGCGGCAGCGTCATGGCTAGGATCTCCCCACGCAACGCCGCATAAACGCTTTGGGTGCCGGTGCCGCGCGCGCGGCGGAAGTCGCTTTCTTCTGGTTCGATATGCGCCATAGCCTATTCTTCTTTTATGGGAGACGAACACCGGATCGGGGCAGCTTGTCGACGACCAGGGCACCTTAGTCAAGCAGACGCTCAGGTGAAGTCAAGGTATCCGCCCGCCTCATCCGCCTTACATCGAATTTCTTGTCGACAAATAGAATACAAGGCGCTATGACCTATCCGAGGCACCGTTTTCTGTGTGAACGATCGTCAGGCTGGCAGGCCAATAGGAGTTTGAATGAAAGCCAAGATTTTTTCCGGAGTCATTCCGGCGCTCATGACCCCTTGCAAGGAAGACCGCAGCCCGGACTTCGACGGGCTCGTGCGCAAGGGCAAGGAACTCATCACGCAGGGCATGTCTGCCGTCGTCTACTGCGGCTCCATGGGGGATTGGCCGCTGCTCAGCGACCAGCAACGCATGGAAGGGGTGGAGCGCCTGGTCAAGGCGGGTATTCCGGTCATCGTCGGCACCGGCGCCGTCAACACCGCTTCGGCCGTTGCTCATGCGGCACATGCGCAGAAAGTCGGCGCCCAGGGTTTGATGGTGATTCCGCGCGTCCTGTCGCGTGGCTCGGTGATTGCGGCCCAGAAAGCGCACTTCAAGGCGATCCTGTCGGCTGCCCCCGATCTTCCTGCGGTCATCTACAACAGCCCGTATTACGGCTTTGCCACGCGGGCCGATCTGTTCTTCGCCCTGCGCGCCGAACACTCCAACCTCGTAGGCTTCAAGGAATTCGGCGGCCCGGACGACTTGCGCTATGCCGCCGAGAACATCACCAGCCGCGATGACGGCGTTTCGCTGATGATCGGTGTCGATACGGCCGTTTTCCACGGCTTCGTCAATTGTGGCGCGACGGGCGCCATCACCGGCATCGGCAACGTGCTGCCGAAGGAAGTGATCCATCTTTGCAGCCTTTCGCAGGCTGCTGCCGCCGGCGATGTCGATGCACGTCAACGCGCTCAGGAATTGGAACAGGCGCTGGCTGTCCTTTCGTCATTCGACGCAGGTCCGGATCTCGTCCTCTACTTCAAGCATATGATGGTGCTGAAGGGCGACAAGGAATACACGCTCCATTTCAACGAGACCGACGCGCTGACCGAGAGCCAGCGTGGCTATGTCGAAGCCCAGTTCAAGCTCTTCAACACCTGGTATGCCGAATGGAGCAGGCTTCCAGGTGCCGTGCAGAAGTGGAAGCCCTGAGATCGACCTGATCGAGGATTGAATGAAGGCCCGCCTCGGCCCCGCCTCGGCGGGCCTTTTGTTTGAAATATGCCGGAAGCAAATTGAGGACCGGCGAGTAGTCGACGGCATCCCGCCCGTAGCATCTATAAGTCGAGGCTTGGAGTAATCCCGCCGAGATTTTCTCTGTGCGTCCCGTCTTGCAGAACAAGGGACATGTGCTGCCAGAAGAATGGGTCAGGCGGGACGGGTAGCGAACAATCGTACGCCGCTGATGACAACGCCTAAAGCAGCAAACCCAGCACCGATACCGAGGCATTCCAACGCCGCGTCGGCCCCCCTTGACGCGAAGATCAGAGCGACGAGCGCTGATCCCAAGGACCATCCGACCGTTCGAGCGACAGCAACCATGGCACTGGCGGCCGCATTGCGTGTCACGGGGCCGGCCGTCATCAAGGCGGTATTGTTCGGCGTCTGGAAGAGGCCGAAACCGACGCCGCAGAGCGCCATACGCCAGGCAATGTCGAGATCGCTGGGGAGGGACGGCAGGGCGGCCAGGAGCAGAAGCCCTGCAGCAAGGAGCGTCAGGCCGATGCTGCCAAGCACGGAAGCCGGATAGCGTGTCGAAAGACGTCCGGCGACGGGGGCGGTAAATGCAACCAGCACTGGCCAGGGTGTTATCAGCAGTCCCGTCGCTACCGCCGAGCGATGGAGCACCGTCTGGAAAAGGAAGGGCAAGGAAACGAACGCCATGATCTGTGCGATGTAGGAGCAGACCGAGGTGGCCGCCGACAGCGCGAACACCGGAATACGCAGCAAATCAAGCGGCAGCATCGGCGTAACGCGTTGCCGCTGTTGAAGGATGAACACAGCAAAACAGACGAGGCCGGCGCAAATCTGAAGGAGACTCGCTACCGTGTGTTCGCCGCTCAGGCTCCCCACGCCGACCACGATCAGCCCGAAAGCCAGGGCGTTCAGCACAGCGCCGGAATAGTCGAACGGCTTCTTCTGTCCCCGAGTGGCCGGCGCAATCGCCTGGAAGAGGGGCACGGTGATGAGGCAGAAGGGCACGTTGACCAGAAACAGCCAAGGCCACGACGCGATGGACAGGATCAGGGCTGCAACCGTCGGGCCTAAAGCCGCTGATACGGCAACCATAAGAGCAAGCAGCGCAAACCCGTCGGCAATGAGTCGACGTGGATAGATAGACCGGATCATTGCCGGAGAGAGAGCCGCGAGACACGCTCCGCCGATCCCCTGGAAGAGACGCGCGGCGATCAAGGTGTCGATGTTCGGCGACAATGCGCAGCCCAAGGAGGCCACAGTGAACATGACAAGGCCGAAGACGTAGACGCGCTTCAATCCGAAGATCTCACCCATCGCGGCTGCCGGCAGCAGACAAACGGCGACCGTCAGCTGGTAGATGTTGACCACCCAAACAGTGGCTCCCTCACTGGTCCCGAAGCCATGGGCGATCGTGGGCAGCGCGACATTTGCGATCGCCGCGTCGAGGTTCGTCAAGGTCGTCGCAAGCAAGATGCAGACCATAACCCAATAGCGCTGCGGTGCCGCCAAGCCGTCGGCCACATTTTGCGTTGCTTGCACTTCATTCTCCGGATGCGCCGGTTAATCGATGGGCTCCTTGAATCTCATAATGCGGGATTTTGCAACGGACCATTTTGCTGCAGCGTCTATTTGAGTCCGCGTTGTGTTGCCGCAGCAGCACCGCCGCCATTGATCGCGGCCCAGATGGCGCCACGTCGGCATGGCCTTGATGTCCGGCCCATTCCGAACCGGAATAAAGATTAGTCCCCCGCCAACACTGGAAAACTGACCGATAATTCGGGATCTAGTCGGTTAAGGATTGGCAGCGATGTGAGTGCCACGTTGGATACGGCGCCCAGTCACATTGAGATCTGGTTCAGAAATGGTGCCGGACGCTTGCTGCCGAGGCACGGGAAAATTGGGATTTGATCACCATGTTCGACGATCGCAGCGACGACGAGGTCACCTTTTATGCACGCTTACTCCCCGGCTCAGCCGCACCGATAACCGTCGAGCCTAATCCTGACCGGGTCGTGGTCTTCCTCTCAGGGCGACTGATCGCCGACACGAAGAATGCGCTCACGGTCTACGAAGCCGGCCACAGGCCCGTACAGTACATCCCTCGAACGGATGTCCGAATGGACTTCCTCGTCCGCGGGAAGTCACCTGTAGATTCCGATGTCGTCAATTACTACGCCGCTGCTCCATCAGGCGTAAGTACCAACGTTGCTTGGTCCTTTGAAGACCGGCACCCTGTCATTCAAGAACTCAGGGGATATGTCGCGTTCAGGTCGGAACTCGTCGACCTGCGTGAACTTCCGGCCCTCCAGAGCAAAGGCGGGTCTTCCGTCAGAACCTGATCTTTTCGCCACTCGGGTCTGTTCGCGCTGCCTTATGCCACACGCAGCTAACAGCATGGCATGCGTGTCCCACTATGAAGGAAGCCCGTCCCCTTACCCGACAGATGCTCGACGCGACCAACGCGACCTTCGCTCTGCCTTGTTGCATCTTGAAAACCTTTTAGGCAGCCAGTG
Organism: Rhizobium sp. SVR5-2C; assembly: GCF_056755115.1. NCBI lineage: Bacteria > Pseudomonadati > Pseudomonadota > Alphaproteobacteria > Hyphomicrobiales > Rhizobiaceae > Rhizobium > Rhizobium sp. SVR5-2C. The sequence goes on from NZ_JBNDHT010000040.1 coordinate 11,315, forward strand.
CAGCTAAATGCCTAAAAAGCCATCGGGATCGAGACGGGGCGGAAGTCGAAGCTCCGCCCCGTCGTCCCCTCAGTACTGTGAGACGCCACCGTCGACATCCAGCTCGACGCCGGTAATGTAGGCGCTGTCGTCGGAGGCCAGGAAGACCGCGACTTTCCCCATATCCTCGGGCGTGCCCAGACGACCAAGGGGGATTGTGCCGACCAGACCCTCATGGGCCTCTGCAGGCAGTAGTCCCGAAAGACCAGGGGTCAGCGTATGACCAGGGCTCAGGATGTTGATACGGAACCTGCGTTCTTTCGTATCGATCATCCAGCCGCGCGCGAGATTCCGCACCGCGGCCTTCGTCGAAGAATAGACGGACATGCTGGGGATGCCCTTCGAGGCGGCGATAGACCCGATCAAGATAATGGAAGCGCCGTCGTGAAGCAGCGGAAGTGCCTTCTGGAATGCGAACAGAAGGCCCTTGACGTTCGTGTTGTAGGTTTTGTCGTAGTGCTCTTCAGTGATCTCGCCGAACTTCATGAATTCATAGAAGCCCGCGTTGAGGACGAGCACGTCAATGTGACCATTGTTCTTGCGGACTGTGTCGTACACCCGGTCGATATCGCTTAAGTTCGAAGCATCCGCTTGAACCGCGACCGCACCGTGCCCGATTTCGGCGACCGCCTTGTCAAGTTCGCTTTGACGCCGGCCCGTAATGTAGACAGTGGCGCCCTCGCGCGCCATTTGCTTTGCAATGCCAAGCCCGATACCGGCACTGCCCCCGGTTACCACCGCGACCTTTCCATCCAACTTCATGCTCATGTTAAATCGTCCTTCGAAAACCCGTTGGCCTGCCTCGTTCTTCTGATTGGTGGCGACGCAGGAGGCGCCGGTCCGGCGCCGGGTTTTCAAATAAAAGCAATGTTGGCGGCGCTGTAGCAGTTGGAACGGACTATTCTTTATTCCTGATTGGAATGAGGGTTCGGCTTGCCGAACACTATCCGGCCGTTAGCCCGTCGCCTTGGATGGCCGATCTGCCGAAAATATCGCGTTAATCGGGGTAGGGGAGGACCAAAGCTCGCGAGACCCCCAAGCTCCCGCGGTAATGCCAGGGTAGGTCTGGAAGAATTCCGGGAGCCGGGGAATTGCCCATAGCCGGCCGCCGCATGCGATTCCTTTGCCTTTTTATCGCATCCTCGAATTGGTTAGGACGCGAGCCACTCGCGCGGCCCGCGTCCTAGCACTCTCGATTTCGTTGGGCCTGTGGTCAGGCGTTCTTGACTTCCAAGGCGAGGGTGATGAGGGACTGCTTCGCGTCGCCGAAAAGCATGGACGTCTTCGGGCTGACGAAAAGGTCGTTCTCGACCCCAGAGAAGCCAGCGCCACGACCGCGCTTCATGGCGATGACGCTCTTGGACGCTTCTACCTTCAGGATGGGCATGCCGTAGATAGGCGATTTTGGATTTGTCCTAGCCGCCGGGTTCACGACGTCATTTGCACCGACCACGAGAGCGACATCGGCCTCCGCGAATCTGTCATTGATGTCTTCCATGTCGAGCAGCTTGTCGTATGGGACGCCTGCCTCTGCGAGCAATACGTTCATGTGCCCGGGCATGCGACCGGCCACCGGATGTATCGCAAAACGAACATCGCCACCGCGCTTTTCGATCAAATCTGCGAGCTCACGAGCCTGGTGCTGGGCTTGCGCCACCGCAAGGCCATACCCGGGAACGATGATGACCTTCTCGGCATAGGCCATGCGAAGTGCAGCGTCCTCGGCAGAGATCGGCACCATTTCACCGCCCGTCGGAGATAGTCCGCCCGCGTCGGCAGAAGGTGCCGACCCGAAAGCTCCGAACAAGACGTTGGCGAAAGACCGGTTCATCGCCTTGCTCATTGCAACGGAAAGGATGAAGCCGGACAGGCCATCGAGCGCCCCGACAATTATCAGGATATTATTGTCGATGGCGAAGCCCGTTGCCACTGCCGCGAGGCCCGCATAGGAGTTGAGAAGACTGACGACAACGGGCATGTCAGCACCACCGATAGGAAGAACCAGAAGAACACCGACGATAAGGCTGACCGCAAGCATGACGGCGGCGACTGTCACGTTCATCGGATCTGCGACAAGCCACACGAGGCTCGCAACACCAACCGCAAGGACGGCGAGGTTTAAGGCGTTCTGTCCGGGAAAGGTAATCGGCTGCCCGGGCAAGATGTCCTGTAGCTTCCCAAATGCCATCAGACTGCCTGTAACAGTGAGGCCGCCGAGCAGCACCTCGAACCCCAACGCCAGCACATGGCCCCGTGTGAGTTCCCCGACGGAGAGGCCGTTGTGATACTCACCGACACCAACCAGCGTAGCTGCAAGAGCACCGAGTGCATGGCTAAGTGCGATGCGCTGTGGCATCGCCGTCATCGGGACCCATTTGCCGAGCGGGTAGCCCGCGACCGCTCCGACAACGCCGCCGATGGCGATCCACTCGTAAGAGACGATGCGCGAATTGAAGAGGGTTGCCGCAATGGCAACCGCCATACCGAAGGCCGCGAGTTGCATGCCTCGGCGTGCCGTGTCCGGTTTGCCCAGGGCGCGCAATGCGGTCAGGAAAAGAAACGCGGCGAAGAGATAGGCGATTTGGATGAGAGTATCGCTCATTGGGCAGAAGCGCTGGATGCGCCCTCCTTGTTCTGGGAATTGTCGCGCTTGAACATCGCCAGCATTCGGTCTGTGATCAGGAATCCGCCAACGACGTTGGCCATGGCGGCAGCAACCGCGACCGTCCCGAGAACAGTCGCCAGTGGTCCGTGATCAGAGCCAGCCAACACCAGCGACGCAACGAGGGAAATCCCTGATATGGCGTTAGTCGCTGCCATCAGGGGCGTGTGCAAGAGCGGTGGGATGCGGCTGATGCTTTGAAAGCCGACGAATCCTGCCAAAAGAAACACGAAGAGCTGGATGAGAGTTGTGGTGTTCATATGAGAGCCCTTTACTTACGCTGCCGTGCGGAGGACCGCGTCTACGCCGAGCAGAGGGCCGACGATCGGATCCTCTGACTTCAAGAGCACGCCGGTCTCGTCGGGGATGAGGTATTCGAGCAAAGCGCGAATATTGCCGCTGAAAAGCCTGCTTGCATCAGCGGCCATCTGACTCGGTAAATTCACCGACCCGATAATCGTGACGCCATTGAACCGGATCGTTTCGCCCGGCTTTGTACGGCTCGTGTTGCCGCCCGTCTCTGCCGCCAGATCGACAATGACTGTTCCAGGCGTCAGCGACGATAGCGCTGCGTCGTCGATCAGTAGCGGGGCGGTTCGCCCGGGGATCTGCGCGCTGGTGACGATCAGTTGCATCTGCGCAAGCGTTGGAGCAAGTGCCTGCCTCAATCTGGCCTGTTGGTCAGCGGATTGTTCCCCTGCATAGCCGTTGGCGACTTCCTGCGACTTCAATGCGTCGCCAAGGGAAACAAACCGCGCGCCAAGGCTCTCGACCTGTTCCCGGGCAGACTCACGCACGTCGAACCCGTGCACCATTGCTCCAAGCCGGCGCGCTGTGGCGATCGCTTGCAGTCCGGCAACCCCGGCACCGAGTGCAATCATCTTGGCCGGCTTCACGCTTCCCGCCGCAGTCGTCAGCATGGGCAGGAATACGTCGAGTTCACGCGCGCCCTCGATGACCGCCGCGTAGCCAGCCACAGTGGCCTGTGATGACAAGACATCCATTGCTTGCGCGCGCATCGTACGCGGCAGGCGTTCGAGACCGAGATGTTTGATATCCCTTTCCAGAACGGCGTCGAGGACGTCTATGTCTCGGCCTCCCAGGGAGATCAGAATTTTTCCCTTGGGCAAGTCGGAAAGATCGATGGGCGCGCGCACGCCCAAGAGAATGTCGGAGGAAGACTTCAAGTCGGTGCGGTCAACAATGGCGGCACCTGCCTCCATGTAAGCCTCGTCGGAGTATCCGGATTTGGTTCCTGCGCCTCGCTCGACGATGAACGTCACGCGATTTGCCATCCGTTTGATGTCGGCGGGCACGATCGCGGCACGACGTTCACCGTCGTGACGCTCGGACAAGAGCCCGATGATCGGCCGAGGGTTCGTATCTGGCATGTTACGCTCCACAAAAATGCTTGGCCATGGAATGTCCCGCTCGCGGGTCCTGCCGTGGCGCTGCTGTGAATAGTGGTTGGTGTCGGGAGGACCGGCCCATGCGGTCGGCTCTCGCCGGAGATGGGTCAGGCCAAAGGTGCTGCTGAGGCCTTTGATGCTTTAAGCAGCAGGCACGAGAGCGGTAACTCGCTCGACGCCCCGCTTAACCGCCGGTCGGGCATCAACTTCGTTGTACCAGCGAGCGATGTTGGGGGTTTTCTCGAAATCGATGCCTGCGAATTCGCGGCGCCAGAGCCAGCCAAAATGGACGATGTCGGCAATTGTGAATTCATCACCAGCGACATACTTGCGGCGGCCGAGGACACCCTCAAGGACGGCGAGCACCCGTTCCGATTCGGCCTGGAACCGGGCTATGGCGAACGGGATCTGCTCCGATGCTTGCCGCTTGAAGAAGCCGAGTTGCCCCAAGGCAGGCCCGATCCCTGTAAGATGGAAGAACATCTGCTCGAATACCCATGCCCGCGCCACGCCATCCTTCGGCAGAAGCTTGCCGGTCTTTTCGGCAAGATAGACGAGGATCGCGCCTGACTCCGTCAGCGTTATTGGTTCGCCGCCGGGGCCGTCGTTGTCTACGAGAACCGGTACCTTCCCGTTAGGGTTCATCGCAAGATGCTCGGGAAGCTTCTGTTCGCCCTTCCTTACATTGACCGGTCTGAGCTCGTAGCTCAGTCCCATCTCTTCAAGCGCAATTGGCACACGAACGCTATTCGGTGTGGAAAATGCATACAATTTAATCATGTGTTCTTTCCGTGTTTATTAATGAACGGGGGACTACGCAGGCTTTGCATGAAGACCGCGAACGCTTGTTTTGCTTCCAGCCTGCTGTAGGCAACGCAGCCCGGCGAGGATGTCTGGTGGTTCGATCCGATTGGTAAAATCGCTATCCAGGTAGGAAAACACGATCGTTCCCGAGTCATCGACGATGTAGACTGCCGGTATCGGCAGGTCCGTCGTATCGTTTTCGCGGGCAGGGCGCCCGAGAGCGGCGTAAGTCTCGTCCATCTCGGAGACCGGCGTGAGAGCAATACCGAACAGTTTGGCGACGGCTGCTCCTGTATCCACGAGCAGAGGAAACGAGACGTCCGCCGTGGTGATCCGACGGTCATGCGCAGGCTGCGGTGCAATGGCGACCATTGTGGCGCCCAGTCTTTCGACCTCGCTTGCAACCTCCGCAAGAGCGGCCAGTTCGAGCCGACAGAACCCGCACCAATCTCCCCAATAGAAGCAGAGCACGACCGGCCCCCGCTGAAGAAGCTTGTGCAGGCCTACGATCGATCCGAGGTCATCCGGGAGTTCGAAGTCCGGTGCCGAATTTCCAGCCCTCAGCGCGACTTGGCGTCCGCCCGGCTGCTCAAACGCAGCTGCTTCCAAACGTAGCCGTGTCAGCGCGCCCGAGGGAAGATCGCTCTCGAGCGCGAGGCGCAACGTGGCGAGTTTCTCTTTCAGGGACATATTCCGGGTCTCACATTTGCCGATTATCTGCCGGCGTTGATCGAACCTATTTGCGCGTCTGCACTTGACGATGGTAGGCGGCAGAAGGACATATGCTTCATTCCAAGGAGGAATGGCGATGAATCGGCTAGCAGCCATGGACGCGTTTGTGCGTGTCGTTGACACTGGATCCTTTACCGGGGCGGCTCGACAATTGCGGCTTGGGCAGCCGGCGGTTTCCAAGATGATTGCCCAACTGGAAGAGCGTGTCGGAGTAAAGCTCCTGCTGCGGACGACACAGGGGCTGACGCCGACTGAGGCCGGTGAAAACTTCTATGGACACGCCAAGCGGGCTGTCGAGGAGGCGGACGAAGCCGAACTGAAAGCAAGGGGATCCGGCGCTGCCCTGAGTGGTCGGCTGCGCATCAGCGGTGCGGTGACCTTCTCCAGGCTTTACGTTGTTCCCCGCCTGCCCAAGTTTCTATCGATGCATCCCGCCCTGGACATTGAAGTCTTTCTCGATGATCGGAACGTAGATCTCGTCGAAGCGGGCATCGATGTCGCCTTGCGTATGGGCGAATTGCAAGATTCCTCGCTGACGGCACGGAAAATCGGGCAAAGCCCCCGGGTGGTCGTAGGCTCGCCCGAGTATTTCGCGACTGCTGGCGAGCCAACGACGCCTGCAGAACTCGTTGCTCATGAGGCCGTCGTCTATGATCTTCGCGGGGGAGGAGCCGTCTGGACGTTCACACAAGGAACAGCCGAGAGTGCTGCTACCATCAAGGGCCGAGTCCGCTTGACGGCTGCCGAGGGCGTTCGGGAAGCGGTATTTGCAGGTATGGGATTGGCCGTCGCATCGGAATGGATGTTCGCGCCTGAGATAAAATCTGGCAAGGTCCGGCGAGTCTTGAATGATTGGCGGTTGCCGCCAGTTGACCTTTGGGCAGTCTTCCCGACCGGGCGAAACGTAAGTACAAAGGCACGAGCCTTCGTCAATTTCATCGAGCAGGAACTCACTCAGGATTTCCAAGATAACGCCTGGGAAGCTGACATGACCACAGGCTAACCGGCTTCTAAGGTAAGTGACCTCGGATAGACTTTGCGTTCGGCCTCGGCGTCAATTCAAGCGCCCGCTCTCAGCGAACCCAACGCGCTCGGTATTCCAGCTAGGAATGATTTTCATTCCAGTCACCTGTCTTACGCACATGCCTTCAAGATTCCATTTGTTGCCACAGCCGCCGTCATCCGGGCGGCGCCGAAAGGAGAAAATCGTGTCTAGTCTTGAAGGAAAAGTCGCAGTCGTCACCGGCGGGTCGAGCGGAATTGGCCTGGCAACCGCCAAGCGCTTTGTCGCAGAGGGCGCATATGTATTCATCACGGGTCGCCGCCAGGCCGAGCTTGAGAAGGCAAAGGCTGAAATCGGAAAGAACGTAACAACCGTTCAGGGCGACGTGCAGAATCTGGCTGACCTGGACAAGCTGTATGCACAGGTGAAGGCCGAGAAGGGCGTCGTTGATATCGTCTTCGCAAACGCCGGTTTCGTCGAGCATGCCCAGATCTTCGACCTCACCGAGGAGCACTACAACAAGACCATGGACATCAACGTCAAGGGTGTCGTGTTCACGGTTCAGAAGGCTCTGCCGCTCATGACCCGGGGTGGCTCCATCATCGTGAACGCCTCGGTTGTGGGTGTCAAAGGCATTCCGGCGCATGGCATCTACGCCGCGACGAAGGCGGGCGTCCGCGCACTGGTTCGCACCTGGGTTCAGGAACTGAAGAGCAAGGGCATCCGCGTGAATACTCTGAGCCCCGGTGCTACCGAAACTCCCATCATCCGCGGTCAATTCGACAGCGATGCAGCGTCCGAGGCCGCGAAGAAGGTCTTTGCTGAGGCTACGCCGCTCGGTCGTATCGGTCGTGCGGAAGAGCTTGCGAATGCAGCGTACTTCCTGGCGTCCGACGAGAGCAGCTATGTCAACGGCATCGACCTTCACGTCGATGGCGGCCTTGCACAGGTATAATCGGGAGCGCTGAGCAGACTACCTCAGCCTCGGATATCACCGGCCATCGAGGACTAGATGGCCGGTGAAACTGCCGCAGCGTTTGAACGCGGGCCGCCTTCGAGGATTATCAAATGCGAACCCGTTGTTGGCTTGCGCCGCGAGTTGCTCCTCGAGAATCGAGGCACGTCTTAGGGACCGTAACCCTCCTTAAACTTGACATTGCTGACCTCCCAACATCGGCGAGATGACTGGAACCGCTTTCCTCTGTGGTATTGGTTGCCATTGACTACCGCGCATCACGCACTCGTTACCTCCTCGCCTGTGACAAGGCTCTCTCCGCTTGCGAGTAGCTGACGTGCCCCAATGAAGAGGGGCGTCAACGAGCAACGGAGTACACGAATGTTGAAGACTTCCATCAGCGCCGCCCTTCTTGCCGGCGCAGTCACGTCCGCCCTCGCCACGATGGCAAGCGCCGCGCCACTGACCAAAGCCGAAGCCGCCGCCGCGGTCGCAGCTCACAAAGAGAAGTGCTACGGCGTTGCGCTCAAGGGCCAGAACGATTGCGCCGCCGGACCGGGCACGACCTGCCAGGGAACCTCCGTCAAGGACTTCCAGGGCAACTCCTGGAAGTTCGTTCAAGGCGGTACCTGCGCATCGCTTGAACTGCCTGGCGGCCGCCATGGTTCGCCGAAGCCGCTGACGCGCGACATCTAAACGGCAAAATCAGGAAAGCGGAGGCGAACATGGCCAACGTCAAGGTGACGACCGACCTTCCCATGGAGACGGAAAGCACCCTCCGCTTTCCGACGATTTCAGTTGCCGGACAGGCCGGCACCAGCTTCAAGCCAGAGCATCTCCTCTCAATCGCTGCGGAAGCTAGGCCCCAAGGCTTCTTCGAGGTCCACGCCGAGAACTACATGAGCGCCGGCGGCCCTTCCCACCGAGCTCTGGAAAAGGTGCGCCGCGACTATCCCATATCCCTCCACGGAGTCTGCATGTCGCTCGGTGGGCCGCAGCCGCTCGACAGGGCGCATCTTGGCCGCTTCAAGTCCCTCGTCGACCGCTACGAGCCGGCATTGGTCTCGGAACATCTGGCCTGGTCGACGCACGCGGGCACCTATCTCAACGACCTTCTGCCGCTGCCCTATACCAGCGCGACGCTGGCATATGTCTGCGATCATGTGGACGAGATGCAGAATGCGATCGGTCGTCCGATCCTGCTCGAGAATCCTTCGACCTATGTGCTTTTCGCGGAATCCTCGATGAGTGAGACCGACTTCATCCGGGAAATCTCCCTACGCACCGGATGCGGGCTTCTGCTCGACATCAACAACGTCTTCGTGTCTGCGACCAATCATGGTTATTCGGCACTGGAGTATCTGAAGAACTTCCCGCTGTCGAAAGTGGGCGAGATCCACCTCGCCGGCCATGCCGAACAGGAGGACGACGAAGGCGAACTCCTGCTCATCGACAGTCATGACGGGCCGGTGGCCGATGCGGTCTGGCAGCTCCACGAAATCGTCATAAACAGCTGCGGGTCGATCCCGACGCTGATCGAGTGGGACAGCAAAATCCCCGATTGGCCGGTGCTTCGGGCCGAAGCGCTCGCCGCACAGGCGATTCTCGACAGACACGCGGTTCGAAGGAAGACGTCCCATGCCGTCGGCTGAAGTCATAAAGATCAGCCGGGAGTTGCCGGATTTCGCCGGCCAGTTCTCGGCCCCGCTGCTGGTGCCCGACGCCCCGGCGCCGGCACTCGTGTCGGGTCCGCGCGGCAAGCAGGCGGACAAGCGCTACAATGTCTACCGCAACAACGTTACGGTCAGCCTCATCGAGGCGCTCGCCTCCATCTTTCCGGCCGTCCAGCGCATCACCGGGCCGGAGTTCTTCCGCGCCATGGCGCGCTTCCATATCCGCGAGACGCCACCGCGCTCGCCGCTGCTGTTCGAATACGGCCGGGAGTTTCCGGCCTTCATCGACCGGTACGAGTACGCGCAGGACATGCCATGGCTTGGCGACGTGGCGAGGATCGAGCGCGCTTGGCTGGATTCCTATCATGCAGCGGACGCCCCGATCCTGCGAGGGGAAGAGCTTGCAAGCGTTTCACCGGACCGGCTCGGAGACCTGAGGTTCAAGCCGCATCCGGCTACGCGTGTGATTTCGTCGGAAGATCCCGCCGTGACCATCTTCGCCATGAACCGAAACGCGAGACCCGTCGGCCGGGTTGAAGACCTTCCAGAAGATGGCCTGATCACGCGCGTGGCGGACGAGGTCGTCATCCGCCTTCTCCGGCCGGGGGGCGCAGCCTTTCTTAACAGTCTTGTCGCCGGGGCGTCGCTTGGAACGGCGGCTGCAGCGGGACTGGACGCCAATCCCAACTTCGACCTGTCCGGAATGATCGGACAGATGATCGACGCCGGCGCCTTTTCCAATATCGAGATGGAGACCTCAGATGTCGAACACGCTTGATTCCCTGCCCGATCGCGGCGCCTTCTCTTTCTTGGCAAGGCTGGTGGCGACAGCCAGCGGGCTCGTCCGGGCCGCCGCTCAGCCCGACTTCGTCCAAGCTGTCGTCCGCATGGCGCTTGCCGTGCCCTTCTGGCGATCAGGCATTCTCAAATGGGACGGCTTCCTTCAATTGAACGACACCGCTGTCGATCTCTTCACACAGGAATTCATGCTGCATCTTCCGGGCGGCCCGTATCCTTTCCCCGCGCCGGCGACGATGGCGTTTCTGTCGGGATGCGGCGAGATCGTCTTCTCCACGCTTCTCGTTTTAGGCTTGGGGACGCGCTTTGCAGCTCTTGGTTTGCTGTTTATGACGCTCGTCGTCGAACTCACCGTTCCTGACGGCTGGCCCATCCACATCACTTGGGCGGCGATGGCGCTTTCGATAATGCGATGGGGGCCGGGCCGGCTGTCGCTCGACCATCTGATTGCGCGGACAGCGGGAGCTCCCAATCTTTAGAATGAACGTCGGTCCTGGCTATAGTCTCGTCGTCTGGCTCAAAATCGAGCCGGGCGGCCTTTGCGTTTTGTTGCCGCGCTGCCCCTTGCCGTTTGTTCTACAATGCGCTCAATAGGCGCCGACGTCCGCCTCGCCTCCATTGCCGTGTAAGCAGAATTTTCGAGGCGACCGTAACAAACACGTGGCCGCGCGCGTAGGGGTTAATGGCGGATGAAATATTCGGCCCGTGAAGAGGAATGGGCAGCCTGGATGCGCGCGGCGATGGCCGGCGACACCCAGGCCTACGACCGATTCCTGAAGGCCGTGACACCATATCTCCGGTCGATCGCCCGGCGGCGGTGCGATCAGTTCGGTGCTCCGCCGAGCGAGGTCGAGGACGTGGTGCAGGAAGTTCTACTAGCAGTGCATCTCAAACGCGGAACCTGGGACGTTTCGCGCCCGATCGGCCCGTGGCTGTCGACCATTGTGCGAAACAAGCTCGTCGATAGCCTTCGCCGGCGTGGCCGACGTTCTAGCGTGCCCATAGAGGATGTCATGGAGACGCTCGAAGCGGATCATCGTGACGAGCGAGCGGACCGCGTCGATGTCGATCGCATGCTGGAGGGGCTTAGGAATCCGCAGCGCGACATCGTGCGTTCCATCTCGATCGGCGGCGCTGGTATCCGGGAGACGGCCGAGCGGCTACATATGACAGAAGGCGCCGTGCGGGTGGCGCTGCATAGGGCACTGAAAGGGCTGGCGGCCCTCTATCGGAGCGAAGCACGTGAAAACGGATGACTTGATCAACCTGCTTGCAAACGATGCGCGCGTGCGTGTCCGCTTCGGTCGCGCATTCCTGATCGCGCTGGCCGTCGGGGTGCTGGTATCCGCCGTCCTGCTGCTGTCCACGATCGGCGTCCGTTCTAACATGGAACAGGCCATTCAGACGCCACGCGTCATGTTCAAGATCGGCCTGACCCTGCTTCTTGCGATCGTCACCACAAGGGTGGCATTCAGGATCGGGAGACCGGACGCTTCAGTCCGATCAGCGGCGATGGCGCTGGCCTTACCACTCGTGATTCTTGCCGTCGGGATTTTTACCGAGCTTCTGGCAGTTCCTCAGGACGCGTGGAGACCGAGCATGATGGGGCACTTCTCGGGGTTCTGCCTGTTCTTCGTTCCGACACTTTCGATCGCCCCCCTTGCATGCATCCTGTACTCGCTCAAGCAGGGTGCTCCGAAAAACCCGGGAGCGGCGGGCGCCGTGGCAGGTCTCGCCGCGGGAGGCATCGCCGCTGCCATCTACGCTTGGCACTGCCCTGACGACAGTCCGCTATTTCTGGCAACCTGGTATTCCATCGGGATCTCGATCGCTACCATGGCCGGATTTCTTGTAGGACGGCGAATTCTTCGCTGGTGAGACTGAGATGTTCTTCGGCATCGCTTGATGTCAAACAGAACGCGTTGACAAGAACCTCCTCCGGAGTAGCATCTCATACCAGTGCCATGGTCGAACCAAGATCCGATTAAACGCATCATCGCCACAGGTTGATCCTGTCGAGGGTTGAGCAATGGGACTGTCCTGGCAACAAGGTCCGCTATCTCCAGGAGCAATTGGCCGGTTTCTTCTGCCAGAACCGCTGCCAGAGAGACTATTGTACGCCGAACGGCTCCGCCGGCGCATGCGCGTGCGCTTTGGCGGCGCCTGGATCGCCGATAGCGAAAACGTCGTCCTGCTGTTCGAACCGGGGCGTTATCCCGTGGCTTACTTTCCCGAGAGCGACATCTCTCCTGACGCCCTCCAGCGTACGGAGCATACCACTCGGCATCGCGACCTAGGGCTCACGGCTTGGTACACGGTACGGCTAGGCGACCAGAGTGCTCAGCGGGGCGCTTGGCAGCATGTCGAACTGCCAGAACACGCGAAAGAGTTGCAGCGGCGGGTGGCTTTTGCGTGGCCGGCGATGGACGCTTTCTACGAGGAAGACGAACGTATCCTCGGCCATGCCGCCGACAGTTACCATCGGATCGACATCCGACAGACGTCCCGTAAGCTGATCGTTCGTCAGGGAGACCGCATCATTGCCGACACGGAAAAGCCACTCGCGTTGTACGAGTCAGGCTTTGCGCCGCGATGGTACGTCCCACGCGCCGACGTGGACGAATCCGCCTTGACTGCTGTGGAACTCAAGACCTTCTGCCCTTACAAGGGGCTGTGCAGCTACTATGACATCGGCGACGCCAAACGGGCTGCGTGGTCTTATCGGGAGGCCTACCGCGAGGTCAACCGCATCTCCGACTTCGTGTCGTTTGAGCCCGACATCCTTTCGGTTCAGCTCGATGGGGTTCAGCTTCGTCTTGAGCCGGGTCAGTCTGTGGTTCCTCACGGGCCCGATCGCGACCTCACCGTCGATGAGGCGCTGCCTCCGCATACGCGCTCATGACAGGCGTACGCGATGCTGACCCACGTTTCGCCAAGATAAGAGGTGAGGGGAGGCTGCCAGCCGCCAAGAGAGCAAGGGTGCTATGGCTCAACTATTATCGGTAAATGTCGGACTTCCGCGCGACATCGAGTGGAAAGGCCGCACAGTACATACAGGGATATGGAAGAAGCCGGTGAACGGCCGCTGTCGGGCCGGTAAGCTGAATCTTGAAGGAGATGGGCAGGGCGATCTCGCCGGGCATGGCGGGGAGCAGCGCGCCGTTTTCGTCTATCAGATCGAATCCTATCGATATTGGCAGGAGCAGTTGAAACGGACTGACTTCGTGCACGGCGAGTTCGGCGAGAACTTCACCATCGAAGGCTTGCCCGACGATACCGTTTGCATCGGCGATCGCTATCAGATCGGAAGCGCGCTGTTTGAGGTCACTCAGCCTCGCGTCACCTGCTATCGCGTCGGTATCCGCACGAACGAGCCCCGAATGCCCGCGTTGCTGACCGGCAGTGGGCGGCCGGGATTTTACTTCCGTGTGTTGCAGGAAGGAATGGTGGGCGCCGGCGACGAGATCATCAAGGTGGGAGAAGCCAAGGAGCGCATGACCGTTGCGGAGATCAACGCGCTCCTCTATTCGCCCAACCACCCGCGCGACCAACTGAAGCGGGCGATCGCGATAGAAGCCCTTTCACCGGGATGGCGTTCCTCGTTCGAGGCCCTCTTGCAGAGCGGAACCTCTCCCGCCGAGAGTGGCAATGCTGGTCTTATACCGGCGGCTGCGGCACACCCCGTCAAATCAGGATTTCGGCGGCTGGTTGTGACATCAACCGATCAGGAATCTGCGGATGTGCTCTCGCTGACGATGAAGAACTCGGACGGCCAACCGTTGCAGATGGCGCTACCAGGTCAGTACGTCGTCCTGCGTCTGCAAGGAGCGGGCGGATCACCGCTCTATCGCAGTTATTCACTCTCTGGTTCTCCTTCAACGAAGGAATATCGCATCAGTGTCAAACTTGAGCCGAACGGAGCGGCCGGAGCCTATCTGAAGGAGCATGTCAGGGTTGGCGATGTTCTCGACGTCAGCCTGCCGCGGGGTAACTTTCTTCTACAACCCGGAGAGCGGCCAATTATACTGATCAGCGCGGGGATCGGCGCGACGCCACTGCTTGCAATGCTGCATGAGTTGGCTGGCACGCGATCGGCAAGGCAACTCATGTGGATCCATGGAGCTCGCGATCGCGAGCATCATCCCTTCGCCGGCGAGGTTCGTCGGCTCATGCGAGCGCTTCCACACGGCCGAAGTGTTATTTATCACAGCAGACCTGGACTGGACGAGAAAACGAGCGAAGATTTCGATGCGGCAGGGCACCTGTCGCTATCGGTCTTGAGAGAGATCGGCGTCCCTCAAGATGGGGATTTTTACCTATGCGGGCCTGCATCTTTCATGTCGGAGATGAAGGGGGCGCTTGCAAGCCTCGGAGTCCCGCCTACTCGGATTTACCTCGAAGTTTTCGAGGGAAGCGAACCGCTGACGCCGGGCGTCGTCCGCGCGGCAACGCGGCCTCCCCATGTTCCCGAAAACGATGCGAAAACCGGTCCGCTCGTCTCATTCGCGCGCAGCGGGATTGCCGCGCATTGGGATGGCTCGTTATATCAAAGCATTCTGGAATTGGCGGAAGCGTGTGACGCGCCGGTGCGCTGGTCCTGTCGTACCGGCGTCTGTCACAACTGCGAGAGCGGGCTCATCTCAGGCGCCGTAAGCTACATGCCCGATCCACTTGATCCACCGGCGAGTGGAAACGTTCTGATCTGCTGCTCCCGGCCGCAGAACGACGTCGTGGTCGACATTTGACGAGGTCAGACGTGGCCGCGTTCCTGCAAGATCCAGGTGTTGCCATCCGGATCGGCAAAGTCGGCAAAGCTGGCGTAGTCGCGACGCTGCGGATCCAGTCCTTCGCTCCACCCGCCTGCCCAGGCTTCCACCGGGCTCTTGTGCCGCATCTTCCCGACCGCGACACCGCGACTGATCAGCTCCCGGCGCCCGGTCTCGAGGTCATCGGTAACGAGGTAGAGATTATGCACGCGGTCAGACGAGGCTGCGGCAACCAACTGCACGGAGCATGCCGATCCGGGCGGCGTAAGCTGGACAACGCGGAACGCAGGCGAGGGGCGGTAGTCGACGTCCAGGTTGAAGCCGGCCTGCTCCGTGTAGAAGGCAAGAGCGCGATCGATATCCGTGACAGGCAGCGGAACAACCTCCAGCATAAGCATCGTTGGCCCCCAAAGCTTGCAACGAATGTTCGGCGTTGCAGTGCTCAACAGCCGTCAGTCTATCGCGAAGGTTATGATCGGTCCATTCCGAAGCCGAAGCACAATTCGGTGGCGCAACTGCCCGCATAGAGACAGGGGCCTATCTGCTAGGAGCCTGAGGCCGCACGTACAAGATCAGAGCGCAGCAAATCAATCCAAATCCGATCAGGGGAACGAACGGCGATATCAAGGCCGCGGCCACGAATATTGCGAGCGCGGCAATCGACCGGCGCCGGGCCAGGCGACGGGCCTTTTCGGGCATTTTGGTTGGATCAGCCTGAGCGAAGACTTCCCTTTCAAAGCCCAGATAAGCCACTTCGACAAATACGAAAATCGCGGCGTAAACCGCGACGGGCGCTGGGGCCAGATGTGATCGCGCCAACCAGGCAGTGGCAAACGGAAGTAGCGACACCGCGAACAGATGGACGAAGTTGATCCAAATCAACCGCGGCGTCGCATCTTGAACAAACCGCAATAGATGATGGTGGTTCACCCAGATGATCGCAACGAAGAAGTAGCTCACGCCATAGCCGATGATCGTCGGCCAGAGCGGCGCGTGAGAATCGAAACTCGAATCTTCGGGAGCTTTAAGTTCCAGGGCCATGATCGTGATGATCACCGCCATGACCGCATCCGAAAAGGCGGCAAGGCGATCGGCCGTTATCCTTTGATCATGCATGCCCTAATCCTCCCATATAAAGGCGACGAATTCATCTGTTTGTCGGATATTCTCCATGGCTTCCTAGTAAAGCCCGTCGATTGATAAACTCTCCGCGTCTCCAAGCAAAGCGCATCAGGGCAGCCAGGCAGAGCCAGTTCTGGGCTAAAAAAGAGTCGACCTTCCGAGAAGCCCGACCGCGATCGTCGTCCAGCCAAGGCATTGGACAGACAAGGCTCGCGCCGGCGCTACTTCCAACGTAGGTCCTAGTGCACGGTCTAATGCGGCGAAACTGGTGGGCCCACCCAGCCGAACAGCCAAGCAAGCAGAAACGCCAGTGCCACGGCCAAAGCTATCAATATCCACACGCCCAAGGTACGCCGTGGAGGTCTGCCGGAATATCGATCAGGATCGCTCATTGATCACTCCCGAAGTGTTCGGGAAACGGTGACCGCGCGGGCGCCACGACGAAGGGTCATTCATCGCTGGCGGTTAACAGGAAGACCGCCGCGCGGCCATGCTGATAACCGGTCAACACCGGCAGACGTTCCAGTCTGCTAGCGTACCGAAAAAAACCGGCCGGAAGGGGCGATTTGTGATGAAGAATGAGGCCGCGCGGCTCTGGTTCGAACACAAATCCCACGCCAATAGCACGGTGGGAATATACGCGGCGTCCCGTGTCTCCGCTTGAGTTCGAGCTCTACCGGATGCGCTGACGGGCCCCGGAAATGAGGTTCTCGGTTTCTCTTGAACTAACTCCCTGGATGAGAGCGACATTGCGACCCGCGCCATAGGGCATCGCGCTCCACTCAGATTATACCCATAGAGTATGAAGTTTAACTTTTTTAGTTTTGGACCAGCCAAGTCCAGAACGCTAGTTTCCATGGACCGCTAGGAGAGTAAGACAGTGACGGCTGACATCAGCATCCTTGCAATCGAAGCTATTATACTCGATTTGCCCATCGTACGCCCGCACCGCTTGTCGATGACGACCATGAATCGACAGAGCATGACGATCGTTCGGGTGCGTTGCTCGGATGGCGTCGAGGGCGTGGGGGAGGGAACCACGATTGGCGGCCTTGCCTATGGGCCAGAAAGCCCGGAAGGCATCAAGCTGACGATCGACCAGTATATCGCCCCTTGTCTAATCGGCGCCGATGCCACCCGTATTCAGCTGGCCATGAGCAAAGTCGGCAAATCGGTCAAAGGCAACAACTTTGCGAAATGCGCTGTCGAAACCGCCCTGCTCGACGCCCATGCCCGCCGCCTCAACGTTCCCTTGTCGGAACTCCTCGGAGGTCGCCAGCGCGACCGCCTGCCAGTGGCTTGGACGCTCGCTTCGGGAGACGCCGGCCGCGACGTCGCCGAAGCACAGCAGATGCTGGACCTGAAGCGGCACAAGCATTTCAAAATAAAGATCGGCCGCAAGTCGATTGACGAAGACATAGGCCATGTCGCGCAGATCAGGAAGGCTTTGACGGACAACGCGACCGTGCGTGTCGACGTCAACATGGCATGGCGCGAACGTGAAGCGATCAATGCCGTGGCCGCTCTTGCAGATGTTGGCTGCGTATTGGTGGAGCAGCCCGTATCCGGTATTGCACCCCTCGCGCGGGTTGCCCGCGCCTCCTCGATCGCCTTGATGGCCGACGAGGCCCTGGTCGGTCCGCAGAGTGCGCTCGAAGCAGCGTCGGAGCGGGCTGCGGACGTCTTCTCGATAAAGATAGAACAGGCAGGTGGACTGTTTGCGGCATGGCAGGTGATCGCAGTCGCCGCGGCGGCCGGGATCGGCATTTATGGTGGCACCATGCTCGAGGGACCCATCGGGACAATCGCAGCGGCACATCTGTTTGCGGGCGTCGAAGACTTGCAATGGGGCACGGAACTCTTCGGACCGCTACTTCTAACCGAGGAAATTCTGACCGAGCCGCTCGTTTATCGCGACTTCGAGCTTGAGTTGCCTGACGGCCCCGGTCTGGGCGTCACCCTGAACGAAGCAGCAATAGATCGGTTCAGGCGCGATGCCCAGCCGGTCCCCAATCTGCGTATGGCGAGGTGAACGCGATGCTGTTCCATGTTGAAATGACTGTCAATCTCCCGCACGACCTTCCCAAGGATGTGGCCGACAACCTCAAGGCAACAGAGAAGGCGCGGGCGCAAGAACTGCAGCGGTCGGGCAAGTGGCGTCACCTTTGGCGGATCGCCGGCCGATACGCGAATGTCAGCGTCTTCGACGTCAGCGACACCGCCGAGCTGCACGACATTCTTTCCACACTGCCGCTGTTTCCGTTCATGGCCATCGAGGTCACACCATTGTGCAGGCACCCATCGGCGATCGCAGAAGATTCAAACTGATCGAGACGACGGCCGTCAGCCCCAGGGTTGCCAGCCTGAATGAATACACGGTGGCCCCAACATTTTGTCAGGCTACCCAGCCACAGGAGGAGAAAATGGCAAAAGGTATCATCGAAAGACGTGTTATCGAGGATCTGGCAAGTCGTGCCAGCGGGCTCGACATCCAGGGCGGTGACCGGCGCCTCAAGGAGATCATGAATCGGCTTCTCGTCGATCTGTTCCAGGCCATCGATGACCTCGACATCAGCATGAATGAAGTCTGGAGTGCCGTTGGCTACCTCGGTGCGGCCGGCCGGAACAACGAACTCGGGCTCATTGCGCCGGGTATCGGACTTGAACACTTCCTCGATCTCCGACTCGACGAAGCCGAGCGCCGAGCCGGGCTTGCCGGTGGTACGCCGCGGACGATCGAAGGTCCGCTTTATATTGCCGGCGCCCCGATCTGTCACGGAACCGGGCGCCTCGACGACGGATCGGACGAGGGCGAAGTCCTGTTCATGCAGGGTCAGGTGCGCGACCAGAACGGCAAGCCGGTTCCAGGCGCGATCGTCGACGTCTGGCACGCCAATACCCGCGGGAACTACTCGCATTTTGACCCGCAGCAAGCGCCGTACAATCTTCGTCGCCGCATCGAGACCGATACCCAGGGCCGCTATCAATTCCGTACGATCATGCCGAGCGGGTATTCCACGCCTCCGGGTGGCTCGACCGAGCAGCTTCTGTCCGCGATCGGCCGCCATGGGAACCGCCCGGCGCACATCCACTTCTTCGTTGAAGCCCCAAGTTTCCGCCAGCTCACGACGCAGATCAACATCGAAGACGATCCCTACCTCTTCGACGACTTCGCTTTTGGTACACGTGACGACTTGATCCCCCCAGTCGCCCGCATCAGCGATCCGAAGCTGATGGCCGAAAAGCAGGTGCAGAACCCCTATGCGTCGATCGACTTCGATTTCGTGCTGACGCCAGCTGCGGAAGGCCTGGTCGATACGATCGTCGAACGCGAACGCGTAGTGGCCTAACGTCAGATCAATATCCATGGGAGGCGTCTGAGGAGGCGCCTTGCCAGACGCCAAAGGAGGAGAGCCATGCTCGACACGAACGCGAATGATCGCATTGAGGAA
This sequence comes from Rhizobium sp. SVR5-2C, assembly GCF_056755115.1. NCBI lineage: Bacteria > Pseudomonadati > Pseudomonadota > Alphaproteobacteria > Hyphomicrobiales > Rhizobiaceae > Rhizobium > Rhizobium sp. SVR5-2C. The sequence continues at coordinate 30,730 of NZ_JBNDHT010000040.1, forward strand.
AAACTCTACAACGCTGTTGTCGACGATGCAGATGCGGGCACGTATCGGTGCCGCCGCGACATCTTCACGGACCCCGATCTATTCGAGCTCGAAATGGAGCATATCTGGGAGGGAAACTGGATTTATCTTGCTCACGAGAGCCAGATTCCGAACCCAAACGACTATCTAACCGGCTATATCGGGCGTCAGCCAATTGTGATTTCTCGGGATCGCGGCGGCATACTGCACTGCTTCCTGAATGCCTGTTCGCATCGGGGCGCCCAGATCTGCCGCCACAAGCGTGGCAACAAGGCGACGTATACTTGTCCGTTCCACGGATGGTCCTTCTCCAACACCGGCAGGCTACTGAAGGCAAAGGACCAGGATGGCGCGGGATATCCCGAACAGTTTAACAAGAACGGCTCCCACGACCTGACCAAGGTTGCCCGGTTCGAGAACTACCGCGGCTTCCTGTTCGGAAGTCTCAACGCTGACGTCTTGCCCCTCGAAACGCATCTCGGCGAGGCGCGGAAAATCATCGATATGATCGTAGACCAATCGCCCGACGGCCTCGAGGTGCTGCGCGGCAGTTCCACCTATGTCTATGACGGGAATTGGAAGTTGCAGACCGAAAACGGTGCCGATGGTTACCATGTTTCATCTGTGCATTGGAACTACGCCGCAACCACCAACCACCGCAAGGATGCGATCGCCGCTGCCGCGGGCCAGGATGTTACCCGCGCGATGGATGCCGGAAACTGGGCGAAGCAGGGCGGTGGTTTTTATTCCTTCGAGCATGGCCATCTCTTGCTCTGGACACGCTGGAGCAACCCTGAGGATCGGCCGCTGGCAGAGAAGCGTGATGAACTTACGGGGCGCTTCGGCCAAGCCTGGGCGGACTGGATGATCGACCGATCGCGAAATCTCTGCCTCTATCCAAACGTCTATCTGATGGACCAATTCTCCTCACAGATCCGGATGTATCGCCCGATCGCCGTCGATAAAACAGAGGTGACGATCTACTGCATTGCCCCGAAGGGTGAAAGTGCAGATGCGCGTGCGCGCCGCATTCGTCAGTATGAGGATTTCTTCAACGCAAGTGGCATGGCAACTCCCGATGACCTGGAGGAATTCCGATCCTGCCAGATTGGATATCAGGCGCGTCATGCGGCTTGGAATGATCTTAGCCGAGGTGCGACACATTGGATTGACGGCGCCGACGAAGGCGCGGCTTCCATCGGCTTGAAGCCATTGCTGTCCGGCGCCAAAACCGAAGACGAAGGTCTCTTCGTTATCCAGCATGGCTACTGGAGAGACGCATTGGCGAAGGCGATCGGGCGCGACCCGTCGCGCTGAATGTTGCGAGGCCAGCAGAGCCGCTCCTCGCCGTCATTTCGAAATATCCAGATTGAGCGGGCTGAGGAGCGGTCCGCCGGAGGAGATGTCATGACTATTTCACGCCAGAAGGTCGAGGAATTCCTCTATCGCGAGGCCCGTTATCTTGACGACCGCGACTGGGACAACTGGCTCGCCCTTTATGCACCGCATGTCGAATTCTGGATGCCGGCATGGGACGATGACGACAAGCTGACCGAGGATCCGGAGTCCGAAATCTCGCTGATGTATTACGCCAGCAAGCAGGGGCTTGAAGATAGGGTGTTTCGGATCCGAACGGATCGGTCGAGCGCCACAAGCCTGCCGGAACCCCGCACGGTGCATCACATCTCAAATGTCGAGATCCTGTCTCAGACCGAAGATCGCGTTGAGATCCGCTTCAACTGGATGACGCAGAGCTTCCGCTACAAGACGACCGACACACACTTTGGCACTACTTTCTATACGCTCGAAGTCGCGGGCGAAGAGATGAAGATCGCCCGAAAGAAGATCGTCCTCGTCAACGATTACATCCATCACGTCATCGACATCTATCACGTCTGAAGTCCGAGGAGGTTCCGACGATGCCCAGGATTGCCCTTAATTTCGAAGACGGCGTTACACGTTTCGTCGAATGCGTCACGAACGAACGCCTGGTCGACGCAGCGTACCGCGCGCGGCTCAATATTCCGATGGATTGTCGCGATGGCGTCTGCGGAACCTGTAAATGCCACTGCGAATCCGGCAGCTATGACATGGATTCCTATATTGATGAAGCGCTCACGGACGACGAAGCGGCGCAGGGTTTTGTGCTTGCCTGCCAGATGCGGCCGCGCAGCGATTGCGTCGTCAACATTCCAGCGACATCGGCGCTATGCAAGAGCGGGGCCCTGACCTTCGCAACCCAACTCGCCGACGTCCGCCGGCTTTCCGATACAACGATCGGCTTCACACTCGCGCTTGAGGAGCCTGACAGCCTTTCGTTTCTGCCGGGACAATACGTGAAGGTCTCGGTTCCGGGCACGGAGCAAAGCCGGGCATATTCCTTCTCCTCCCGGCTCAGTGACGGTCGTGTCGATTTCCTGGTTCGCAATATTCCAGGGGGGCTGATGTCCACCTATCTTTCGGAGCAGGCCACACCTGGCGACCAACTGACGATACACGGGCCGTCCGGCGCCTTTTATCTTCGCGACCTCAATCGCCCGGCGATGTTCCTTGCCGGGGGGACTGGCCTGGCGCCATTCCTCGCCATGCTCGACCACCTGCACGACAAGGGCGATTCAACGCCGCCCATCCGATTGCTCTACGGCGTCACCAGGGATGCCGACATGGTCGAGGTCGGCAGGCTCGAGGAGTTCGCCGCGGCACTCCCCAACTTCACCTTCGATGTCTGCGTCGCCGATGCCGCGAGCACCGCCGACCGCAAAGGCTTCGTTACCGACCATCTCGGACCGGAAGATTTTCATGGTGGCGACAGCGATGTTTATCTGTGCGGCCCGCCGCCTATGGTCGAAGCCGTGCGAAAGCACTTCGACATAATCGGCATCAAGCCGGCGTCCTTCCATTATGAAAAGTTCAATGCTTCCGAGGCAGCGTGATGAGGTCGGACCGCTTTGCCGAGAAGGTGATGGTTGTGACCGGTGCAGCCCAGGGCATCGGGCGCGAGGTGGCGGTCCGCGCCGCGGCCGAGGGCGCGCGCCTCGCACTTATCGACCGGTCTGATCACGTTCACAAGGTTGCAGGGCGCATCGAGGCCGCCGGTGGCACCGCGACCGCCATTCTGGGCAACCTGGAGAATTGGGATGGCGCCCAACGGGCCATTGCCCATGCAGAGCAACACTTCGGCCGCATCGACGTTCTCGTGAACAATGTCGGTGGGGCGATATGGATGCGGCCATTCGAGTACTTTGACGAGCGGCAGATCGAGGCGGAAATCAGGCGTTCGCTGTTTCCGACGCTATGGTGCTGTCGCGCCGTTCTGCCGTCGATGATCAAGTCGGGCCGCGGTGTCATCGTAAACGTCTCGTCGATTGCCACACGCGGGATCAATCGCGCGCCATATTCAGCGGCAAAGGGAGCCGTTAACGCCCTGACCGTTGCGCTTGCCATGGAGAATGCAGAGCGCGGAATCCGGGTGAACGCGATCGCACCAGGCGGCACCGTAGCGCCGCAACGCGTCATACCTCGCAACAGCGATGACCAGACGGAAGACGATCGGCGTTGGATGGAAGAGGTCGTGCAGCAGACGACGCAATCCAGCCTGATGAAGCGGTACGGTACGCTTGAAGAGCAGGCGAATGCGATCTTGTTTTTGGCATCGGAGGAGGCGTCCTACGTGACTGGAACCATCCTTCCAGTCGGCGGCGGCGATACCGGATAAATGCCTGAATGGAAACTTCGTTGGCCGAGGAAAATCGGTGAACGGCAAGCCAATCCAAGGGAGGAACTATTATGCAGCGGAGAATTGTCGATGTTCAGGAGGTGTTCGATGCGCACCCCTTATCGAACTACCAGAAGATCGTGATTGTACTGTGCTTTCTTGTTGCCGCTCTAGACGGCTTTGATACGGCAGCCGTGGGATTTATCGCGCCCATGCTGAAGGCTGAATGGGGCGTGTCGCCGGTTGAATTGGCCCCCCTTTTCGCCGCAGGCCTGTTCGGCCTCATGACGGGGGCATTTATCTTCGGACCGCTTTCTGACCGGATCGGCAGAAAGCCGGTACTCTTGGTAACCACCGTGTTCTTCGGCCTCGCCACCTGTGCATCGACCTTTGCCACAGATATCCAGATGCTGACGGCCATGCGCTTCATCACCGGACTTGGTCTTGGCGGGGCGATGCCGGCATCGGTGACAGTCACCGCTGAAATCAGCCCTCAGGCAAGGCGAGCCACCCTCGTGACAATGATGTTCTGCGGCTTCACCATTGGGTCGGCTGCGGCGGGACTGGCCGCTTCGCATATCATGGCCGTTTGGGGCTGGCAGGGGCTTCTTGCCCTTGGCGGCGTGCTGCCCCTCCTGCATTTCCTTCTCCTGTGGGCATTGCTGCCTGAATCGCCACGCTATCTCGCACGTCACGGTGCTGCGCCCGACAGGATCGCCGCATTGCTGAAGCGCCTGGTGCCAGCAGCCAATCTTGAACAGACGGAGTTTGCCGTTCCCGTTCGTGCCCCCGGATCGCCCGTCCGGCAGTTGTTCGGACAGGGATTGGCCATGGGCACCTTCCTGATCTGGGTGACCTTCTTCATGAGCCTGCTGGTCTTTTATTTGCTATCGAGTTGGTTGCCGCTTCTGATCACGTCCGCCGGCTTCTCCATGGGAAGCGCTTCTGCAATGGGTGCGATGCTTGCGATGGGTGGTACCATCGGCGCCATCGTGATCGGGAGAATGATGGATGCCTTCGAGCCCCACAAGGTGTTGGCCGGAGCCTACATCGTGGCTAGTCTTTTTGTTGTCATCCTCGGCCACGCCGCGACGGTGCCGTGGCTCCTCGTCGTCGCGATCTTCGGCGCCGGTTTCGGGGTCGCGGGAGCACAGGTCGGAATCAACGCGCTCGCTGCCGGCTATTACCCGACCGAAAGCCGCGGTACCGGTGTCAGTTGGGCGCATGCGGTGGGTCGTACAGGGTCCATTTTGGGATCGGTGACTGGAGGCGTCCTACTGTCGCTTGGCTGGGACCTTTCCACGGTCTTCGCCGTTGCTGCGCTACCGGCCCTGGTCGCTGCATTGGCAATGCTTGCAAAGGCGCCGCGGTCTACCCGCACAGCCGCCCAAACTTCGCCGTCGAGAGCCGAATGAACGACATGCTCATCGACCTCGACGATCTCACCATGTACCTGCGGGCAGATGGCCCGCAGGAGGCACCGGTTCTCTTGATGCTACACTCGCTTGGAACAGATCATGGGGTCTGGGATCCGCAGGCAGAGGTGCTTTCTCAATATTTCCGCGTCCTCCGCCCCGATCTGCGTGGCCATGGCAGGTCCTCCGCTACCCCAGGCCCCTACAGCATCGAGGGTCTGGCTCTGGATATATTGTCCGCGATGCATCGGCTGGGTATCAGGCGTGCGCATGTCGTCGGCCTGTCCATCGGAGGCATGGTCGCTCAGGCTCTGGCAGCGGCTGCACCTGACGTTGTCGCTTCGCTTGTGCTTTCTGACACCGCCACTTCAATTCCCCCTGCTAGTCTCTGGCGAGATCGGGCCAGGACTGTCCGTCTGTCGGGCATGACTGCGATCGTTGATGCCGTTCTTGCCCATTGGGTAACGCCGGCTTTCCTCGATGCTCCGGAAACCCGGCGGCTCAGGTCAATGCTCTTGAATACGGCACCAGAAGGATATGCAGCGGCGGCCGAAGCAATCGCCGATGCGGACCTTTCAACAAAAATTCAAGGGTTGCGAATTCCGGCGTTGATCCTCGTCGGTGACCAGGATACCGCAACCCCGATATCGAGTGCGAAGCAGCTCGCCGACAGCATTCCTGGGGCGCAGTTCAGGCTGATAAAAAACGCTTCCCACATACCGACGTTCGAACGTTCGCAAGACGTTACAAAATTGATCCAGAACTTCCTCTGTGGGCACCTGGAGACGAGGCAAGAAAGCGCCCTTGAAACAAAGTAGATCGCTGCAGTGGACAGGGAGAAGATCTGATAGGTTCGCCATCCGATTGCTTGTCCTCCACCTTGCTGTGATCGGTGCGAGATCATCCTCAGTGTGACGACGGTAAGCGAATATTTGATAGTTGCAGCCATGGCGGGTTAGCGGCGTACATCTCACTGATTAGCTGCTTGACTTGCTTGATCCTTCCATTCGCGTCGGCGCGCCGGTAGCTCATGATGATCGGGGACGTTGCGTTTTCATCCGCGATCATCCTGTAGCAGACATCATCCGGCCTCTGCCTTTGCGAGGCGGCGGGAATGATGCAGAGTCCCATGCCCGCCGCGACCATGCCCAACGCGGCCTGGATTTCTCGAACTTCCTCCACCGAAGCGGGAACGACATCCAACTCGCCAAGGAGGTTCAAGATTTCATCGGCAAAGCTTGGCCGGGGTGTCGAAGGATAGACAATCAAAGGTTCATCCTGCAGCTCGATGAGCGCGATCGGGTCCTTCGGTAGTGATTTTGCATGTCCTTTCGGCAAAGCTACGACCAGTCGCTCTTCACGAAGCGTCAGTCGCTCCACCTCGCGATCGTTGAAGCGAACCCGGCCGAAACCAACGTCGATTCGCCCATCCTTCAATGCGGTGACCTGTTCCGTCGACATCATTTCGCTGATCTCTATGTCCAGTTCCGGCCACTGAGCGCGCATGCGTCGGACAAGGTCCGGAATACCACCATAGAGCGTCGAGCCGACGCAGCCGATGACGAACCGTTCACGTTGCGACCGGCCAATCCGCTGGGTTTGTTCCTTGATATGATCGATATTGACAAGCGTCCTCGTCGCTTGTTGATAGAGAAATCGTCCTGCTTCAGTGAGAGAGAGAGGTCGTTTCGACCTATCGAGGAGATTGACGCCAAGCTCTTCCTCCAGCTGCTGAATCTGACGGCTAAGTGGTGGCTGGGCAATATGCAGTTTGTCCGCCGCGCGCGAAAAATTCTGCTCGCGGGCGACTGCAACGAAATATCGAAGCTGGCGCAGATCCACGCTACTATACCTCCTCGGTATGGAAATCGACCATTATAGTTTTGGACCGGATTTAACGCGAGAGCTAGTGTTCTTCTCCCAAGGGAAAGCGTTTTGTTTTTGTCTCAAGCGCACGTGTCGCGTCTCGAGTGGTCGCCACCTGCCAAACAAAATGCCCCGAAAGATTTGAGTAAGCGAGGGCGGCTTCGACACCGCCTGCCTAAGCAGGAGATCAGACATGGATACTGGTGAGTCGTCGGATCGTCGAGAGCTGAGTGGAGTATCAACTGACAGGGGCGCCTCCGAGGCAGCGCTCTGGAGCTGGAGTGCGGCGAAGCTCGCAACGGCAATACGTGAGCGCGAGATCAGTAGCCGTGAGGCCACGCTCAGTGCTCTTGAGCGGGTCGCTTCCGTCAATCCAAAGGTCAATGCAATTGTCGATCTCCTTGCAGATGAGGCGTTGGCTGCAGCCGATATTGCCGATCTTGCCATCAAGGAGGGAAGGGCCGTTGGCAGCTTGCATGGCGTGCCGGTGACCATAAAGATCAACGTCGACGTCAAGGGACGCCCGACGACCGAAGGCGTTGTGGCGCATAGGGACAGAATTGCGGAGGATGACAGTTCCGCGGTTCGAAACTGGCGCAAGGCGGGAGCCGTGATCATCGGCCGTACGAACACACCGGCGATGTCATTCCGTTGGTTCACTGAGAATGACCTCCATGGCCGAACGTACAATCCTTGGGATCGTCGTCTTACGCCAGGTGGTTCCAGCGGCGGCGCCGGTTCGGCAGTCGCGGTCGGAATGGGCGCGCTTGCCCACGGAACGGACATCGCCGGCTCTGTGCGTTACCCTGCATATGCGTGTGGCGTCTGCGGAATCCGACCATCATTTGGCAGGACTCCTTCCCGCAACCTTCAAGGGGGGCCTATCAGTGCAGCGCTGATGGCCGTCCAAGGTGTGCTTGGCAGGAACATCACGGACCTTCGACTTGGGCTCGAAGCTCTCTCCGCACATGATCCTGGAGACCCCTGGTGGGCGCCTGCTCCCCTTCACTGGCCCGGCTCGGCGAGCAAGCTGAAAGTCGCACTCTTCTCGCATGCGGAAGGCTACAAGCCGGCCCCATCTGTCGTTGCTGCACTCGAAAGCGCAGCCAAAGCCCTCATGGCTGCAGGCTACATCGTCGAAGAAAAGGAACCGCCGCACTTCGCGGAAGGTGCACAGCTCTGGTCTCGCCTCGTGATCAACGAGCGTCGGCAAGAGCTGAGCGTTGGCATGGAGAAATTTGGAGACGATCGTCTCCGGAATTTCGTTGGAGCATGGCTGAAGGTCACGCCGGAAGCTGACATCTACGACTTCTCACAAGCGATGAAACGCCGTGCTGCGATTGCCGCAGCCTGGGACCTTCTATTTGAGGAATATGCGGCGGTTGTCATGCCAAATTCTTGGGAGCCACCATTCCTGAACGATCGCGATCAGGGTGGGCCGGAGGCGGTGCGAGAAATCCTCCACGCACAGTCCCCGATGCTGCTTCCTGCGGTATTGGGTGTGCCGGGACTTTCAGTTCCGACTGGGGTGCTGGAGAGTGTACCGACCGGCGTTCAAATAGTTTCACGGCGATTCCGAGAGGATCTATGCTTCGCAATTGGAGAGGTGATCGAGAACGCGCACCCTATGCCGGTACCCATCGATCCCAAAGGCTAGTTCAACAAGCTACCGGGTCGCCAAACGTCGATCCGCTCAACATCGGTGCTTTGTGATGGTAGGCGGCGTTTTGATGCTCTCCCGAAACCCCGGTCCGGCGCCTGACTCGGATAAGCTTATGCCCTCATTCAAAAGGCGGAGCAGCCTTCATCTTTGGGTATAGCTGCTGCGCCTATGGCTACGTAGAGCATGAAAATGTGCAGATTTTCTAATATGGAAAGCTGATGCAGAATGACGGGTAGCATTTCGTCTCCAGCGCCAATCGAAAGGAGAGAGCTATGTCGTCAAGCCAGGTCAACAACGCGCGGCGTCAAGTCCTCGGTCTCGCTGCCGCAACGGGTGCTAGAGTAGCGGCGATAGGTGCAGTAGCGGGGATTGGTGCCCTTGGGGCGACGGTATTGGCCCAGCAGGGCAGCGGTAGCGGAAACGGGTCCAATTGCTTTCTCCGAGGCACCTCTGTTCTGACACCAACAGGCGAGGTTTGCGTCGAAAACCTTCAGATCGGCGATCTTGTCGAAACCGTGCGCGGCCAAGCCATACCGGTGAAATGGGTCGGTCGTAGTCTCTACAAGCGAAGCGGCCCATCCTGGAATCCCGATGTCGTGCCGATCCGCATTTCGCGGTATGCGCTGGATGATCGGACCCCTCACAGGGATCTCTATCTCTCCCCTGGCCATGCTCTGTTCATCGATGGCGTCCTCATCACAGTGAAGGATCTCGTCAATGGGAGCTCCGTTGCGCCGGCCCCTCCTGCCGACGGGGAGGTGATTGAATATTTCCACGTGGTGCTCGAAACCCATGAAGTGATCCTCGCCGAAGGCGCGCCCGCCGAGAGCTTCCTTCTTTGGGGCAACAATCACGAAGGCTTCACGAACTTTCCCGAATTCAGACGCCTCTATCCTGCCGGTTTTGCGATGGAGCCATTCGCACGGGTCGCCGGCTTCGAGTCCGGACGGGATCACCTGAAGGCTCTTCTGCGGCTGGGGATGCGTTCGGTTCTCCCCGGACTTGAGCCAATACCTGACGCCCGCGAACCAATCGATCGCGCTTATGAGAGAATTGCAGCCCGCGCCGAGCAATTGATGGCTTGACGCCAAACTGCTGTCCAGTTTAGCGGCCAAGCCCGAACAGCGACGCCAAGCTGCCGATGACCCCGGCAATCGGTCCGAGCGTAGCCCGTCCATCAGCAGCCACGTTGCCCACCCAGGCTCATGCGGCTCCCCCTGATCCTCCGGCGTCAAGTGCCTCAATGGGACTCGATACTGGCATCAACGCCATTTACGGTGGGTCCGGTGATTGCAGGATCCGTTCAAAGAAGGAGATATTTGTCATCGGGAACCTGACGTTCGCGATTGATTGTGTGAAGATGATCTGCAGAGCGCCAACCGGCATTGTGGCTCGTCAGCGGTCTTGACTGACGTCAGCACGGTTTGATCATCGCTGTCACACTGGAACTTATTGCGAACATAACGTTTGTAAAGCGTCAGACCAGGTACTCTCTGAGATGGATAACGCAGGATGGCCGCTCCATCGCGAGCGATCACCTGCTGAGCGGTAGCGCAGGTCGTTGAGCCGGCATTTAATCGCTCGACTGCGAACGAGGGTTCGACTGCGAACATGACCGCAAAGAGTATAAAGCTGGTCCTTTTCATCGACTTAGCTTTCCAGTGTTGAATGGGATTTCAGCAAGGCACCGTCCTCAGGAAGATGCGCAAGATCGCAAGGTCCGGCGATAGCTTAAGCAGGGTTTCGGTGCGTAACCAGGCTATCTTCCTAAAGCGCGCGCCCGCGGAATATACGGCATATCTGAAGCAAAATATCGGCCGCTGATCGGTGTAAGCGGACAAGATGGGGCTGAGAGAACGTTTAGGAACCGGAGTGTCCCGGCTGAGCACGCCGCCTCCCTGGCAACCAGCATCTGGCCAATGCATCCCACGGAGACGGCGACAAACTGTCGCTTCGATAACTTCCAGACCCATCACTATCTTTTGGTCATGCACAAAAGTTCGGTCCAAGTTGCGTTTTATATTGTGGGTTTGGTCGTAGCGATGACCGCACTGGCGTTCGCTTTGCGAATGGGACACACCCCGCCGTCGATCCACATTTAGAAATCCGAGCCATGCCTCAGCAGCCCGCTATGGTTCAGCGGCTGATGCTTTCGGCAATACCTGGCGCAGCGGGGGAGGCGGAGAAGGCGGAACCGTGTCCATTACACCGTAGCGCCGAATAACCTAATTGTTAAATGACGAGGAGGCAGTCTAGTCATCATGGCATCGGCCCTCGTATCCTCCTCCGGGGGCAAGAAGGCACCGGTTGAATTCAACGTCCCGTTTGTGGCTTCCTTCAATCGTCAGATCCAATACCGACGTCTGCCGTTTTCCGGTCGAGGTCGCGGCAGGCTCAGCCGCGACCTCGTCCGTATCAATCCTTCGCGACAACCGTCTTACGTTCCAGAGGCCTCGGCGCGCTGCTTCCGGTACTGCACGGTCGGCAACCCGCCCCAGCCCCAGTTGTCGAGATCAATCTCCTCGATCACGACATAGGTCGATTCCAAAGGCTTGTTGAGGACGTCGAGCAGAACCTGGCTGACGCCTGCGATGATGGCGGCTTTTTCTTCCGCGGTGACTGAATTTCGGTCTGAGGTCGTTCCCTCGCGGGTGACCTGTACAGTGACGATCGGCATGGCTTTCTCCTTTCGAAAGCTTTGGTTTGATAGCGTGATGCGTTGGCGCAAGCGCCTTGCGCCGCACGTGGTGGTGGTCCGGACAGAGGCTGGGCCACCACCTTGTTCAGCCTACCAGCGGCCGGCGTTCGAGCCGCCGTCGATATGAAGGATCTCGCCCGTGATGAAGTTCGCGTTCTCGAGGTAGAGGACTGCATCGACGATGTCGCGAATTTCGCCCATACGGCCGACCGGATTCAGTGCAGAGAGGAATTCGTGCTTTTCAGGCGCGTGCATCGGCGTCTTGATGATGCCGGGCGAAACAGCGTTGACACGTACACCCGTCTTCGCGAACTCGATTGCAAGCCCCTGCGTTACCGCATTCAGACCGCCCTTGGTAAGCGAGGCGAGCGCGGCCGGAACGCCGGCGATCGGCTGGTTGACGAGGCTCGTCGTGATGTTGACGATATGGCCGGAGCCCTGTTTCAACATCTCCCTGGCGGCACGCTGCGTGATATGGAAGAAGCCGGCGACATTGACGCCGATGTTGTGGTCGAAATCCTCCTGCGTGAACTCGACAAAGGGTTTCGCGAGGAAGACGCCGGCGTTGTTGACAAGCGTATCGACGCGTCCGAAGCGCTCCAGCGCTTCGCTAACGACGCGCTCCGCCGTTTCCGGGTTCACGATATCCCCGACGACCGTGTGAACGCCTTCGTCGGAACTCTGCTTGATCGACCGCGCCGTCGCAACGACACGATAGGCACGCTCGCGATATGCCCGAACCAGTCCTTCCCCAATGCCCTGGGAAGCACCGGTGATGATGGCGACCTTCTGTTGACTGCTCATGATGTGCATCCTTTCAAGTACAGCGGCTCAAATTTCGGAGCCGCCCTACGCCCTCGGCGTCGGTGCTACTGATTTAGATGCATACGATGTTCGGGAGAATTGCTGGCGATTGGCAGACAATCAACCGATTTTCGGCATAATCACAGCATTGAACCTGCTTCGGCCGCTATGCGGGCGAGTTCAACGCGGAGGCGGGGAACCGCAAAATCTATGAAGGCTCGCACCTTCGGCACGGATGTGCGGCCCTGTGGCGTGAGCAGATGGACAGGAAGCGCAGGAAACTCGTCGTCCGCAAGCACGATCTTCAACTGGCCGTCCCGAACGTACTTCGCGACGTGATAGGAATATAGCCTCGTCAGGCCAGCGCCCGCCGCGGCCGACGCTGCGGCGGCGCGCACGCTGTTCACGACATAGCGCGGCGTGAAATGGACCGTTCTCGGAATCGAAGATCCCTTCGCTGGAGTGAAGCTCCAGGACTCCAGCCCGAAGTTGCTGAACGCGACGATCTGGTGCTTGGCAAGGTCGGCCGGCTCCCCGATGCTCGGATTGCTGGCGAGGTAGCGTGGCGACGCCACGATCACACGCCTGACGTCACCGCCGATCCGGGTCGAAATATGAGACGAGTCGGTTAGGTTGCCGATGCGAAGCGCAAGGTCCACACCCTCGTCGACGAGGTTTACGAACCGATCCAGCATCAAAAACCGAACGGAGACGGTGGGATGGAGATCGAGAAAGTCGTCCAGAATGGGCCGCAGGACTTCCTCGCCCAGAATTGGGGGCGCGGAGATGGTCAACGTGCCCCGGGGCGACGCGCGCTCCCCTCCGGCAACCATGTCGGCTTCCTCGAGGTCGACGAGCACGCGCCGGCAGGCAGCAGCATAGCGCTGCCCGGCTTCGCTGAGCTTGAGACTTCGGGTGGTACGATGCAGCAGCTCGACGCCGACATGCGCCTCCAGCGAGCTCAATGCCCGGCTGATCGCGGTCGGAGAACGTCTCAGCTTGCGAGCGGCGCCTGCAAGGCTACCCTCGTCCACCGCGGTGACAAACACTTTCATTGCATCGATACGATCCATTTCCGAGCTCCGCAGACGCTGACTTGCGAACTACTCATCCCCGGATTTTCCTCCGACGTAAATATCCCTGCACTTCGCCGAGCCTAGGCTGCAGGGGGGTCGGAGCAGTTGGCGTAACGTAGAATCCGCGTTCTTTGCAGTGAAACGAAACTGTATTACAACCAGATCCATCGTCTTGGTGGCTGTCATGGATAGACTTGATGCGATGCGGATGCTGCTTGCCGTCGTGGACGCCGGGAGCATCTCCGCTGGAAGCAGAAGGCTCAATGCTCCGTTGCCCAGCGTCAGCCGCAAGGTGGCCGACTTGGAGCGGTTCCTCGGCGCAAACCTCATCGTTCGTACAAGCCGGAACCTGCAGCTTACCGACGCCGGGCGCGAATATGTCGACGCTGCACGAAAGATCATGGCTGACCTCGAGGAGGCGGAAAGGCGCGCGTCAGGGGAATATCAGACGCCGCGTGGAACCTTGACGATCACCATGCCGCTCGAGTTCGGAAACCGATATGTCCTCCCGATCGTCCTGAGCTACATGGAGAGGCACGCGGAGGTGTCATTGAACCTGTTGTCTCTCGACCGCTCGGTTCATCTGGTCAACGAGCAGGTCGACATCGCCATTCGTCTCGGCGACCTTGAGGACAGTTCCTTGTATGCTGTCAAGGCGGGCGAGTTCCGCCTGCTCACCTGCGCCAGCCCCGGATACCTAGCGAAGCGTGGGATTCCCGCACATCCTGGCGATCTGCCGGGACACGACGGGATCATCTTCAACAACCGCACGTTCTTTTGGACGTTCCAGGTTGACGGGGCTCCTGTCGAGGCCCAGCCGCGGACGCGTCTCGAGGTCAATACGGCGGCCAACTGTGTCGCCGCAGCGCTGGGTGGGGCGGGCGTAGCGCGCCTCTTTGACTACCAGATCCCGGAACACTTACGATCTGGTGACCTTGTACCGATCCTGACGGAATATGACGGGCCGCCCCGACCAATCCACATCGTCTACTCCCGACAGGGCCCGCTCGCCTTGAAGGTGCGGTCCTTCATCGACTGGGCGCTGCCGCGGCTTCGTGAAACCAGCGGCAGCTACGGGAACGCCGGCCGATCGGACGCAATGCGCTCATCTGGCTGATGCGCGCACCTCGTCGACAGTCCGCGCCGGCTTCTGAAGATGCGGGTAATGTCCCGTGTCTGTAAGAACATCGAGCCTTGCTTCAATTCTCTTGGCGAGCTCGACGCCCATGCCCTTGTCGATGTACAGATCCTTCTCGCCCCAGACTACCTTGATCGGAGTCTTCAGCTTGTCGAGGTTGGCCTCGAGGAAGTCCTGATCGCGTGTGAACTTGGCATAGTAGTGGTAGAAGGCGTCGGCTGAAGTCAGGTCGCCATGGGACCACCCACGGTTCATATCTTCCTGGATGTCTGCCGGAAGATCAAACTGCTCCTCCTTCGACAGGCCTCGCCTGTAGGCGTTCGTCAATATCTCCGCGCTGGTCTTGTTCATGTCGGCACGGGTCTGTGAGGCGGACGGCTCCGTCTTCAGGTTCTGCAGGCTCTCGTACATGTATTCCGGCCGGTTGAATGGCGCGAAGTCGCCGACGACGATGTTCTTGGCGATATCCGGCTCTTCAATCGCAAGAAGCAGCGCGGGCAGGGCACCGATGTCCGTCGCGTAGATCGTCAGCTTCGACCGATCGATGCCGGCCCTCTCGATGTAGGCCTTCAGAACGTCCGCGTAGTCCGTCGGCGCATAGGAGAATTTTTCGACCGCAGGTCTTGTGGACTGTCCAAATCCCGGCCAGTCGAAGGCGTGGACTTCAAATTCGTCGCCCAGCGCCATGGAGATGCCCTTCCAGACGAATAAGGTTTCGGGGAAGCCGTGAAGAAAGAGCACTGTTCCTTTCGGGTTCACCGAGTGGACGACCATCCTTCTCAGCGTGATGTCCTTGGTGACCTCCACGAAGCCAATTTCGGCCTTTTGGCTGGAAGACGCGGCATGTCCCGGCGATGTCGAGGTGCTGAACACCACAGCCGCCGTCAGCAAGTTCGTGATCAATTCCGTCGGCATTTGAGCATTCCTTCGATTTCGACGAACAGCATGTTGCTTTCCGCCAAAATCGAACATCACCGACCCATCCGGTAGAGCGAGAATGCGAGAGGAAGCCTCTTGAATTCGGCGAGTCCCGCCTTGGACGGGATCGAGCTAAAAGGATCGCGAAAGGAAGAATGCCATGTGAATCAAGGAGCGGTTGGTCTGGTCGATGATGCTAGAGCGGCATGCCGAAAAGCGTGCGCAGTCTTGGGCGATATCCGCTCTAGCGTTTACCGGCAGGCAGGTTCTCCTCGGCGATCTGAACAAAGGTGTTCCGCGGGAGGAGACCGGGGACGATCTTTCCGCCCACCAGCCATGCCGGAGTGCCGTGAACACCCGCCCGCCTACCGAGCATCTCCGTTTCGTTCACCAACAGATAGGCGGTCTGGTCGTCCAATGCTCGGCTCATGTCATCGACACTCACGCCGGCTCTACGCGCGCGCGCGCTCACGACGTCCTGACTGCCGATATCTTCTCTTTCGGCGAAATGGGCAGCAAAGAGCGATTTTGAAAAATCGCGGAACGCGGTCGGCTGGTTCCGCCTGACCCATTCCGCAACGGCCAGGGCCAGGCGGCTATTGGGCAGGCGCTCGGGCCAATTTAGCGGCAGGCCCGCCTCGTCGGCTTCTTTCTCGAGCCTTTCGTACATCTCTCCGCTCCGCGGACCCACGAGTTTTCCGCCAATCGGGATTTCCGGATGGATTTCAAATGCGAGATCGACGACTGCGAATCCATGATCCTCGAAAATCGCGTCGCGCGTCTGCCCGATGTAACAAAAAGGACAGATGAAATCGTACCAATGAAGAACCGTCTGAGGGTCTACTGGCTGGCCGATGATTGCGGCGATCCCGCCGGATGTCTGTGAAGGTCCTTGGTCGTTCATCGTGATCCTCTACGCGTAGCCGAGTCGAAAATAGTGTCTCGCGCAATGGAACGAGACGCAATCTACAAATTACTTGGAAAGAGCACATCGGCGCCGGCCAACATCGCCCAATCCGGACCCGACCCTGAGCAGCGGCTCTCCGTTTAATCAAAGAGCAATAACCGCCTCGATTTCTACTTTCGCGCCCTTCGGCAAGGCGTTCACCTCGTAGCATGCGCGTGCAGGATACCGTGCTGTGAAGAAACCAGCATAGATGCGATTGACGCCTGCAAAGCCGAGGTCTGCCAGGAGCACGGCCGTCTTGACAATTTTCGACGGGTCAGACCCCGCAGCCCTTGCGACCGCGGCAAGGTTTTGGGGCCTTGTTCGGGTGCTCAACCGCGTCGGCAGAGTTGAACTCACGGATGGCGGGGTCCATCGGCAATTGTCCGGAAACGAACAGCAGATCGCCAACCTTTATTGCCTGCGAACAGGGCCCGTAGCCAACACGGTCAAGCACTTCATAGGGAATACCGTCCACGGCCAAGGCTTTGACATCCTTCGCGGAGGCATCGAGTTGTTGCTGGGTACGGAAGAGCTGCAAGGTTCCTTGCATGCTATCAGGTTTACGTGGAGGTCATGACTCTAGGGTGAGTTCCATAATGTAGATTACGCGATCTGAAACATCGCGGGATAGTGCGGCAATGCCCTCCCCACTGCTGCCGCCACAGTGGGACCAGATAATCCTGCCACCAGGCAGCTTCAAAAATGTACGTATCGAACCGTGTCTGGGGGATCAGCCTGCAGCTTTATGAACTGCGCTCCTCACACAACTGGGGAATAGGGGATTTCGAGGATCTTTGGGTTACGGCAGGATCGCCCGACCTGACATAAGGCAACAGTTTCACCTTGCCGACCCGGATTACGACATAAGGAGTGATTGGTGCGATGCAGTCGTCTGGATCAACGTCCGAAAGGCAGGATATAGAGGTTGCATAGGTTGAATGCAGATGCACGACCGCTCCGGTATGCGCGCGCGTCTCATAGAAGGCTCGATGCAGAAACACCTCCTTCGATGGCTTATCGCTAGAGAGGTGGTTCCCGTTGGCATCAAGCTTGGCGATCCTGCCAGGATCGATAAAGCCGAGGCATGAATTAGTTGGCGTAATGAGGATGCCGTCGGCGACGGCGACGCTGATATCGCTGGCTGATCCGACCGAATAGCCGCGCTCGAAGAGCGACCTCGACAGCATCACGAGGTCCCCCCGATCGTTGCTTCGTTCATGGCTGAGGTCCATCCGGCTGCTTTCCTTCCATGATGGCAAGTGCACGCTCGAAGAAGTCCCGCTGGCCGAAATTGCCGGACTTTAGTGCCAGCCCCAACGATTTGGTGCCAGTGACAACAGGCACTCCGGCCGCAATTTCCGGGCCAATCGTCAACGCATTTAGTTGCAGGGCAGAGACAACCGCACCTGAGGTCTCGCCGCCTGCTACCACGAGGCGCTTCACGCCCTTGTCCACGAGGTCGCGCGCTATCGTTGCGAAGAAGCCGTCCAGCCTTGCGGCGATCGACGACGCCCTTTACACCTAGC
>NZ_JBNDHT010000041.1:0-47864 GCF_056755115.1 Rhizobium sp. SVR5-2C
CACCGACAGTCAGGCTTTCGGCCAGGCGGTTCTCGATGCGCTGAACGGGTATGAACTGACCCGCACGGCCTCAAAACGCGCCGATGCGCTCGCCGTCCTTGCTGTATCGCTGGAGAAGAGCTCGAACTTCCGCGCGGCCCTCAACGCTTACAAGGCGAGCCTTGCGCTGGCGAACTCCAGGGAAGTGCAGGCCGCCTACCTGAAGCTCAAGTCGGAACAGGGCTTCCGCATCACCGAACACACCGTCGATGCCGACAGCGCAACGCCACGCGCCTGCGTGACCTTCTCGGAATCGCTCGTGAAGACGGTGGACTACACGCCCTTCGTGACGCTGAACGGACAGGCGCCGAAGGCGCTCGAAGCCAAGGACAAGCAGATCTGCGTGGAAGGGCTGGTCCACGGAGAGACCTACAAGATCGCCTTCCGCACCGGCCTGCCCTCATCCGTCGATGAGGTACTGGAAGCAGCTGTCAGCCTCGACATCTATGTCAAGGACCGCAGCCGGATGGTGCGGTTTACCGGCGACAGCTTCGTGCTGCCTTCGACCGCGCGCCGCGGCATTCCACTCGTTTCCGTCAATCTCGATGCCGCAGATCTGAAGCTCTATCGCATCGGCGATCGCGGTATCGCACCGCTTCTCGTGAGCTCGCAGTTCCTGACGCAGCTCGACGGTTACAGCGCGCAGAATATCGAGGAGCAAAGCGGCGAACTCGTCTGGAAGGGTTCGATCGAGATCGCCGACGACCTCAACAAGGATGTCGTGACCAGCTTCCCTGTCGACCAAGCGTTGCCCGAGCGCAAGCCTGGCGTCTACGTATTGATCGCTTCGCCCGCCAACGCGCCTGACAACGAATGGGATTCGAAGGCGACGCAGTGGTTCGTCGTTTCCGATATCGGCGTCACCACCTATGCCGGGACGGATGGGCTCAACGTCTTCACGCGTTCGCTCGCCTCGGCCAAGCCGATCGCCGGCATCGAGCTGCAGTTGCTTGCCAAGAACAACGAAGTCCTCGGCACCGCGAAGACGGATGAAAACGGCCGCGCCACCTTCACAGCCGGCCTGATGCGCGGCACAGCCGCACTGTCGCCTGCGGTGATCACTGCGAAGAACGGCGCATCCGACTACGTCTTCCTCGACATGACGCGCGCCGGCTTCGATCTGTCCGACCGCGGCGTGACGGGCCGCGCATCGCCCGGTGCGATCGATGTCATGACGTGGACCGAGCGCGGAATCTATCGCGCCGGCGAGACGGTGCACGCATCGGCCCTAGCCCGCGATGTCGATGGCAAGGCGATCGAAAACCTGCCGCTGACCTTCATCTTCATGCGCCCGGATGGGGTCGAGGACCGTCGCGTCGTCAAGCAAAACAGCGATCTCGGCGGCTATGTGATCGATCTGCCGATTCCGGAAAACGCCATGCGCGGCACCTGGACGATGAACGTCCATACGGATCCCAAGGGATCGCCGATCGGCACGAAGAGCTTCCTCGTCGACGATTTCGTGCCGGATCACACGGACATGGAGTTGAAGACGGAAGCCAAGGAGATCGGTCCTGACACTCCCGCAACGATCGATATCAACGGCAAATATCTCTATGGCGCCCCGGCCGCGGGGCTGACGCTCGAGGGTGATGTCGTTATCAAGCCGACGCGCGAGAACAAGGCTTTCCCGGGCTACATCTTCGGCCTTGCCGACGAAGAAGCGACAGAGGAAACCCGCCAGCCGATCGACGGCCTGCCCGAGCTTGACGAGAACGGCGAAGCCTCGACCAAGCTCACCGTCGGCGACCTGCCTGCAACCACCCAGCTGCTGAATGCCACGGTCTATATCCGCATGCAGGAAGCGGGCGGCCGGGCGTTGGAGCGCTCGTTAGTGATTCCGGTCAAGAACCAGGGACCGATGATCGGTATCAAGCCGGAATTTTCGGGCGATGCAGCCGAGAACTCAATCGCCAACTTCAACGTGATCGGCGTCTCCGCCGATGGCCAGAAACAGGAGGCGAAGGGGCTTCGCTGGAAATTCTACAATCTCGATCGTGAATACCAGTGGTATCGCGAGGGCACGGCCTGGAAATATGAACCGATCTACAATGCCCGGCAGGTCGCGAACGGCGCGATCGACGCGAGCCTCGACGGCGGCAAGATTTCCGTCCCCGTAGGCTGGGGCCGCTATCGGCTCGAAATTGAAAGCCCTGACGCGGACGGCCCAACCTCCAGCGTCGAGTTCGATGCCGGATGGATGGTGGAGTCCGTCTCGACCGAAACGCCGGATGGCCTGGAGATCGCACTCGACAAGGAGAGCTACAAGATCGGCGAGACGGCGAAGCTGAAGGTTACGTCGCGCTATGGCGGCGAACTCATGGTGACAGCAGGCACGGAAAACCTCGTTGCTGTCAAGAACGCCACGATGGGCGATACCGGCGGCGAGGTCGATATCCCCGTCACCGCTGAATGGGGCGCCGGCGCCTACGTCACCGCCACGCTTTTCCGTCCGGGTGACAGCCAGGACAGCCATATGCCAATGCGCTCGATCGGCGTCAAATGGCTGAAGGTCGATCCGGAGCAGCGAGCGCTGCAGGTGAAGGTCGATGCGCCAGAAAAGATGCTGCCACGGGGCCCGCTGAACATCAGCCTCGCGGTTGCAGGAGCCGGAGCAAATGAGGACGCCTATGTGACGGTCGCCGCCGTTGATGTCGGCATTCTCAATCTGACACGCTACGAGGCGCCCAATCCGGAAGACTGGTATTTCGGTCAGCGCCAGCTCGGCCTCGAAATCCGCGACCTCTACGGCCGCCTCATCGACGGCTCGCTGGGAGCAACCGGCAAGCTGCGCACCGGCGGCGATGGCGGCGCGGTGGCGCTGCAGGGCAGCCCTCCGACGCAGAAGCTCGTCGCCTTCTTCTCGGGTCCGGTAAAGCTCGATGCCGAGGGCAAAGCCAATGTCAGCTTCGACATTCCGCAGTTCAACGGCACGGCCCGCGTCATGGCGGTCGCTTGGTCGAAGGACGGCGTCGGCCACGGCGTCAAGGATGTCATCATCCGCGATCCGGTGGTGGTGACGGCCAGCCTGCCGAAATTCCTGGCACCGGGAGACAAGACGGAGCTGCGGCTCGACATCGCCAATACCGATGCGCCAGCCGGAGACTTCAAGATCGCCGTTACGGGTAATGATGCCGTCGGCATTGAGGAAGCCGCTGCCTCCCGGACGATCCATCTCGATGTGGGCGCCAAGTCCGACCTGACGCTATCCCTGATCGGCAAGCAGCCCGGCAACGGCACCGTTTCGATCAATCTCTCGGATGCCTCAGGCCTGTCGCTGGACCAAACGCTCGATGTACCGGTTCGCCCGTCGTCGCTGCCCGTCACCGAGCGACGGGTGATCGCGCTCAAGCCCGGGGCCAAGCTGACGATCGACAAGGAACTTTTGGCTAACAGCGTTCTGCCAGGCGCCTCGGTCAGCGTGAATGTGACGCGCTCCGCGGCTTTCGACATTCCGGCGCTGCTGATGGCGCTCGACCGCTACCCCTTCGGCTGCGCCGAGCAGACGACGAGCCGGGCGTTGCCGCTTCTTTATCTCAGCGAGCTTTCCAAGCAGAACGGGCTCGAAGGCGATGCGGAAATCGGGAAGCGCGTGCAGGATGCGATCTACCGAGTGCTCTCTTATCAGGCATCCGGCGGCAGCTTCGGTCTTTGGGGACCGGATTCCGGCGACCTGTGGCTCGATTCCTATGTCACTGATTTCCTCACGCGTGCCCGCGAGGAGAAATACGATGTTCCGGACCGCGCGCTGGTCCAGGCGCTTGAGAACCTGCAGAATGCGCTGAGCTACGACGTCAACGTCAAGACGCAGGGCGATGAGATTGCCTATGCGCTCTATGTCCTCGCGCGCAACAGGAAAGCTTCGATCAGCGATCTGCGCTATTACGCCGACACGATGATCAACGACTTCCCGACGCCGCTCGCAAAGGCGCATATCGCTGCAGCCCTTGCGCTCTATGGCGATGCGACGCGTTCCAAGAACATCTTCGTCGACGCCTTGCAGATGACCAATGATTCCATGGTTCATCGCGTCAACCTTTCCCGTACCGACTATGGCTCCATCCTCCGCGACGGAGCCGCGATCCTGGCGCTTGCCGCCGAAAGCCGGCCGGTGCCGCCGGTCATTCCGGAACTGGCAAAGGCCGTTGCCGGGGAATGGGACCGCAGCAAGTGGAAGAGCACGCAGGAAGAGGCCTGGATGCTGCTTGCTGCCCGGGCGATCCAGAGCGGTGACGACGCACTGAGGGTCGACGTCAACGGCGCGCTGCATACCGGCGCTTACATGGCCAAGATGAGCGGCGATGCGCTCATGAGCAATCCGCTGACCTTGACAAGCGCCATGACGGAGCCCGTATCGGCGGTCGTGACGACGGTCGCAGCGCCCACTGTCCCGCTCCCTGCCGGTGGCGACGGCTTTACCATCGAGCGCAGCTACTACACGCTCGATGGCGAACCGGCGAATGTCAGCGAGGCGAAGCAGAATGAGCGCTATGTCGTCGTGCTGCATGTGACGGAAAGCAATGATTGGCCGTCACGCATCATCATGACCGACCTGCTGCCCGCCGGCTTCCAGATCGACAATCCGAGCCTGGTCGACAGCGCCCAGCTCACCAATTTCGACTGGATCGGCGAACAGACGGCGGCGTATACCGAATTCCGCAACGACCGCTTCGTCGCGGCCTTCAACCGGACCTCGGACGACAATCGCGAGATCAATGTCGCCTACGTCGTGCGCGCCGTGACGCCCGGCACCTATGATCACCCGGCGGCAACCGTCGAGGACATGTATCGCCCCGAGCTTTCGGCGCGGACGGCAACCGGCAAGATGGAGGTCATTGCAGCACCATAATGCGGCTCTGGCACAAGCTTTCGATCGGAACTGCTGCCGGTACTATCCTGGCGGGTACAGCTTTGTTTGCGCTCGACGCCGCCGACAGGGCCTATCCGCCACCGCTCGACAAAACGGATGCCGTATCGGTGGAAGTGCTGGATGCCGACGGACAATTGCTTCGCGCCTTTGCGACGCCGGAGGGCCGATGGCGATTGAAAACGACCGTCGCGGACGTCGACCCTCAATTCATTCGGATGCTGGTCGCCTATGAGGACCGGCGGTTCTACGATCATCCCGGCATCGATCCGCTGGCGATCGGGCGCGCGGCGCTGCAGCTCATCACCAACGGCCGCATCGTTTCCGGTGCCTCGACGCTTTCCATGCAGGTTGCGCGGCTGATCGAGCCCCGAGCGGGACGCTCGCTCTCGGCGAAATTCCTGCAGGTCGTACGTGCCATTCAGATCGAGCGACGGCTTTCGAAGGAACAGATCCTTAATCTCTATCTGACGCACGCGCCCTATGGCGGCAATCTGGAAGGGGTGCGCGCCGCAAGCCTTGCCTATTTTGGCAAGGAGCCGAAGCGATTGACAGTAGCTCAGGCTGCCCTCCTCGTTGCCCTGCCGCAGCTTCCCGAAAGGCGAAGGCCAGACCGCAATCTCGCGGCTGCCGAAGCGGCGCGCAAACGCGTGTTGGAGCGTGTCGCGGTGGTCGATGCTATCGGCGACGGCGAGGCCGAACGGGCGGAGGCGACACTGGTGCCCGCAAAGCGCATGCAGCTGCCGGCCCTTGCCGCACACGTTGCCGAAGCGGCCTTGCGCAAGGCGCCGCAGGAACGCGAGCACAAGACCACGCTCAAGAAGCGGGTACAGGAAGGCCTGGAGCTCGCCGCAAAAAATGCGGCCGTGCGGCTTGGCCCGAAGCTCTCGGTCTCCATGGTTATGGCCGATGCGCGAACCGGCGAAATCGTCGGCGAGGTCGGCTCGGCCGATTATTTCGACGCCAGCCGCTCCGGCTGGATCGACATGACCCGTGTCAACCGCTCGCCCGGCTCCACGCTGAAGCCGTTCATCTACGGGCTCGCCTTCGAGCAAGGGCTGGTGAGCCAGGAAACGATCATCGAAGACCGGCCGGCCGATTTCTTCGGCTACCGGCCGCGCAATTTCGACATGAGCTATCAGGGCGACGTGACGGTGCGCGAGGCGTTGCAGCTTTCGCTGAATGTACCGGCCGTGAGGCTTCTCGATGCCGTCAATCCGGCGCGGCTCCTAGTGCGCTTCCGACGCGCCGAGGTCCACCCTGTCCTGCCGCCGAACGAGACGCCCGGTTTGGCGATCGGTCTCGGCGGCGTCGGCATCACGCTGAGGGACCTCGTGCAGCTCTATACGGCGCTCGCCAACAAGGGCGAGCCGGTGCGGATCGGCGATGGCGTGACGGGAAAGCCCGGTAAGATTGAGGGCGAACCACTGCTGGAGCCGGTGGCCGTCTGGAACGTCACCGACATTCTTTCCGGCGTCATTCCGCCCGCGGGCGCCGCGCAGCGCGGCATCGCCTACAAGACGGGCACCAGCTACGGCTACCGCGACGCCTGGTCGGTCGGCTACAACGGGCGCTATGTCCTCGGCGTCTGGGTCGGAAGGCCGGACAATGGCGCAGTGCCGGGATTGACCGGTTACGGCACGGCGGCACCGATCCTGTTCGAGGCTTTTGCGAAGTCGGGCATTGCGACGACACCGCTCTCCCGCCCGCCGTCCGGTGCGATGCGCATCGCCCAGGCCGATCTGCCGGTCAGCCAAAGGCGCTTCTCGCTGAATGCCAGCGGGCTGCTTTCCAATTCCAGCCGCGAGCCGGCGCCACAGATCGTCTATCCACCCGAAGGGGCGCATGTCGACCTCGGAGCAAATAACGGCGACCTTTCGCCCTTGATGCTGAAACTGCAGGGCGGCCGCGCACCGTTCCGGTGGCTTGCGAACGGCAAACCCCTTCCCGATCTTTCGCGCCGCCGCACCAATCAGTGGATGCCTGACGGAGCCGGCTATTCGAAACTCACGGTGATCGATGCGATGGGCCGCGCAGCGAGCGTCGGCATTTTTGTCGACTAGTAACTGCGGGCCCGCCAATCATGTAATTTTTGCGTTTGAAGAATGCGGATTGTCGGCATCGGCTGGTTCAGCACGTCCTTGGGTCGACCAGTGCGAGGAGGAAGCGATGAGAGAGTTGATCCTGACAATGGCCATGTCGCTCGACGGTTTCGTCAGCGGCCCCGACGGCGAAATCGAATGGATATTTTCCGGTGATGAAGAGGCCATCGCCTGGAAGGTGGATAACGCGTGGAATGCCAGCCTGCACATCATGGGCAGCCGCACTTTCAAGGGCATGGCCGCCTTCTGGCCCAACTCGACAAGCGTATTCTCGCCGCCGATGAACCAGATTCCGAAGGCCGTCTTTTCAAAACAAGGGCCGGCGATCCTAACGGCCGCGGCAAGCGCCCAGACGGGGCAATTGCAGCCCGGTGCGGAAAGCTGGGGCGAAGCCTATGTGGCGAGCGGCGATCTGGCCGAGGAAATCGCCAGCCTGAAGGCTGGGGATGGCAAGCCGATTATCGCTCATGGCGGCGCCACCTTTGCACGCAGTCTCATCGCCCATGACCTAGTCGATCAATATATGCTGATGCTGTATCCTGTTGTCCTCGGCAAGGGCCTGCCGATCTTCTCCGATGTCGCCTCGCCAAGGAACCTCAAGCTGGTCAGCTCGAAGGCCTTTCCCAAAGGCTCGGTGGCGCAGATTTACCGGCCGGCGTGAGTTGGCTTGAGAGTGGATGTGTTCAGATGCGGTGGTGTACATAACTAAAAGAAAATAGCGGGAACAAAAGGCCAGTTGTCGTCGTTCCGGGCGGTCTCCTCTAACAGCAGGCGGATATGGCGCTTCCGACTTCGACATATCGCATTCAATTCCGCAACGGCGTGACCTTCGATCGCGCGGTCGAATGCGTGCCCTATCTCAAGGCGCTCGGCATCAGCCATCTTTACGCCTCACCGGTTTTCACCGCGACGACGGGTTCGACGCATGGCTATGACGTGACCGATGCCAACGAGATTGATCCTGCGATCGGCGGGCGCGAGGGCTTCGAGCGGCTGAGCGATGCGTTGAAAGAGGCAGGGCTCGGCCTGATCCTCGATATCGTGCCAAATCATATGGCCGCTTCGACGGAGAATTCATGGTGGCGAAGCGTGCTGCAGCTTGGGCCGGAAAGCCCTTACGCGACGTATTTCGATATAGACTGGAGCGAAAGGCTGACACTGCCGATCCTGGGTAAGCGCTTCGAAGAAGCAGTCTCTGACGGTGAATTGCGGCTGGCGCGTGATGCCGAAAGCGGCGACCTGGCTCTTGCCTATTTCGAGACCCTTCTGCCGCTCAGACCCGGCACTACCGATCTACCTGCAGCAAACCCCGACGATCTGGTGTTGGACGAGCTCTCAAAAGACAAAAAGCTGATTGCCCGCCTCCACGAAGCCCAGCATTGGCAGCTGATATACTGGAAGGACGCCCAGAAACATCTGAGCTACAGGCGCTTCTTCGAGGTGACGGGACTGGTGGGGCTGCGCGTCGAAGACGAGAAGGTTTTCGCAGCAACGCACCGGCTCACTCTTGAACTCCTGCGGTCAGGCCGGGTGCAGGGATTGCGGGTTGATCACGTTGACGGACTGGCAGACCCGAAGCAGTACCTGGCGAGGCTTCGCTCTGCAGCCGGACTGGAAACCTACATCGTCGTCGAGAAGATCCTCGGCCATGACGAGACCTTGCCCGCAAGCTGGCCGGTTGCCGGGACCACGGGCTACGAGTTCATTTCGGCACTCAGCCACCTCTTCATCGATGGTGAAGGTCTGCGGCAGCTTGGCGCCACCTATGCAACGCTCGTGCCCGAAATGTCGGACTGTAGCGCCGACCTTCGCACGACCAAGCGGCTGATGGTGGAGCGGAATTTCGAAGGCGAGACGGCGCGGCTGGTGAGTATCGTGCGCTCCGCCCATCCAGACCTCGACCGGACTGCAATTGCCGCGGCCATCCGGGAGTTGCTGATCGCTTTTCCGGTTTACCGCACATACGGCAGCAACGGCCCGCTCGACGTGCCGGACGCGGTGGTGCTCGACAATGCCGCCTCTATCGCGGCTGAAAAGCTTGCAAACCACGACGCGCTCGATCCGGTCGTGCAGCTTTTGCGAGGGGAGAAGGCCGAAGCAACGGCAGAGGAATTCCGGAGCCGGTTCCAGCAATTGAGCGGGCCCATCATGGCAAAGGCCGTCGAGGATACGCTCTTCTACCGATATGACCGATTGCTTGCCGCAAACGAAGTCGGCGGTGAAGCGGACATGAAGGCCGGTGGCATCGAGACTTTCCATGGCCTGATGCAGGAGCGGGCGCAGGTGCAGCCGCACGGGCTTTCCGCGACGTCGACCCATGACACCAAACGCGGCGAGGATACCCGGGCAAGGCTCTATACCTTGAGCGAAGGAGCGGATGTCTGGGCGCAGGCCGTGGAGCGCTGGCGCGAGATGAACCGCGAGCATCTGATCGAGCTGCCTGGCGGCCTGACGCCGGAGCCGAATATCGAATGGATGCTTTACCAGGCACTCGCCGGCATCTGGCCGGAAGATTTTTCGAATGGGCAGGCAGAAGCACTGACCGGGCGCTTCACCGCTTACGCGGAAAAGGCGATCCGCGAGGCAAAGCTGCATACAAGCTGGGACGAACCGCATGCCGCCTACGAGGCAGCCGTGAAGGCTTATGCGGCGTCATTGCTCGCCTCTACCAACCTCGCCTTTCACGAGGATTTCGCCGACGTGGTGCGGCCATTCATGGAAGCCGGCTATTTGAACAGTCTGTCACAGACGCTGATCAAGCTGACCGCGCCCGGAATACCTGACATCTATCAAGGCGCCGAAATTTTCGATTACAGCCTCGTCGATCCGGATAACCGCAGGTCCGTCAACATGACCGAGTTGTCTGCCAGCCTCTCCGAGGGAGCGCCGGTTGCAAGGCTGACGGTCCCGGCCCTGAAGCAACGGATCGTGGAAATCGGCCTTCATCTTCGCCAGCGGCGGCCGGAGCTGTTTGCGAAAGGTGCCCATGTGCCGCTTGAGGTGTCCGGCAGCCGGAAGGATCATGTCGTCGCCTTTGCGCGGCACTTGAACGGAACCTATGCGATCACCGTCGTACCGCGACTGATGTTCGGCTGGCTCGATCCGGGCGTGCTGTTCGCCGGGCCGGAATTCTGGAACAACACGGCGATCAAGGTGCCTGCCTCTCTTCAAGGCCTCAAGTGCGATCTTCTGACCGGCAGAATGCTCGATCCCGGCGGCGAACTATTGCTCTCGGCGTTGCTCGGCAGCCAACCCGTGGCTCTCATAGAGCCTAATTGACGGCGTTTGGAAATTATTCCCTTGACCTTCCAGTTGCTGGAAGGTTCATAAGCCTATCCACTGCCCCATGGGGCAACGGAGAAGCCTATGAATACGCATGATCACCACCATCCCGGCGCTGGCAGTTGCTGCGCTCACGACCATGCCGGTCCCAGCGAAGCCGTTTTTGCGCGCGATCCCGTCTGCGGCATGATAGTGGATCCGGACGCTGGCAAGCCCAGCCTCGACTACCAGGACCACACCTATCATTTCTGCTGCGACGGCTGCCGGAAGAAATTCGAAGCAAGCCCGCAGGACTATCTGACGGCCACGGACCCTGTCTGCGGCATGTCCGTCGATCGCGGGACAGCACGGCATTTCCTGAAGCATGAAGGCGAGAAGTTCTATTTCTGCTCGGCGGGCTGCAAGGCAAAGTTCGAGGCCGATCCGCAAGCCTATCGCGATGGGAGTCGGCCTGAGCCGAAGCCCATGCCGAAGGGCACCCAATATACCTGCCCGATGCATCCGGAAGTCATCAGCGATCACCCCGGCGACTGCCCGAAATGCGGCATGGCACTGGAGCCGATGGGCATTCCGCCCGAAGACGAAGGCCCGAACCCGGAACTCGTCGATTTTACGCGGCGGCTCTGGATCAGCGCGGCATTGGCCATTCCGCTTCTTCCGCTCGGCATGGGGCCGATGCTCGGGCTGCCGCTGCGCGAAGCGATCGGCGAACCGCTTTCGAGTTGGATCGAGCTTGTGCTCGCAACGCCGGTCGTGCTTTGGGCGGCGCTGCCCTTCTTCCGGCGCACCTTTGCCTCGCTCCGCAACCGCAGCCCGAACATGTGGACGCTGATCGGCCTCGGCGTCGGCACGGCCTATGTCTACAGTGTGGTGGCAACGCTTGCGCCGGGGCTCTTTCCCATGAGTTTTCGGGGACATGGCGAGACAGTGCCCGTCTATTTCGAGGCTGCGGCCGTCATCGTGACGCTGGTCTTCGTCGGCCAGGTGCTGGAACTGAAGGCTCGCGAGCGAACCGGCTCAGCCATCCGGGCACTGCTCGACCTCGCGCCAAAGACGGCGCGCCGCATCAATGCCGATAGCAGCGAGACGGATGTCGACGTGGACGATATCGCCGCGGGCGATCGGCTGCGGGTGCGGCCGGGTGAGCGTGTGCCCGTCGACGGATCGGTCAGCGAAGGGCAATCGACCGTCGATGAATCGATGATTACCGGCGAGCCGATTCCCGTCGAGAAGACCGCGGGTGACCTCGTCACCGGTGGCACGATCAACCGGAACGGCAGTCTCGTGATGACCGCCGAACGGGTCGGCGCGGAGACGACCCTGTCGCGCATCGTCGATATGGTCGCGAAGGCGCAGCGCTCCCGGGCGCCGATTCAAAATGCAGTCGATCGGGTTTCGGCCGTTTTCGTGCCTGCCGTCGTTCTGACGGCGATCGTCGCCTTCGCCGGCTGGGCCGTCTTCGGACCTGAACCGCAAATGGCGCATGGGCTGCTGGCCGCAGTCGCCGTGCTCATCATCGCCTGCCCCTGTGCGCTGGGCCTGGCGACGCCGATGTCGATCATGATCGCAACCGGCCGCGGCGCTCAGGAAGGCGTGCTGATCAAGGACGCCGAAGCGCTGGAGCGCTTTTCCAAGGTCGACACGCTGATCGTCGACAAGACTGGCACGCTGACCGAAGGCAAGCCGCACCTGACGGATGTGGTTCCGGTCGGCGACATGGATGAGCAGCGACTTCTCCTGTTAGCCGCGAGCCTGGAGCGCGGCTCTGAGCATCCGCTGGCCGAGGCGATCGTTTCCGGTGCTGAGGAGCGAGGCCTCAAGCCAATCGATGTCACCGGCTTTGAAGCCGTCACCGGCAAGGGCGTGAAAGGTCATGCAGACAACGCGGCCGTGGCACTCGGCAACGCAGCGATGATGAGCGATCTGGGCATCGATACTGCACCCCTTGCCGGAAAGGCGGGCGCTCTCCGCGACGAAGGCAGGACCGTCATGTTCATCGCAATCGACGGCCGTCTTGCCGGCCTCGTCGCGGTTGCCGATCGCATCAAGCCGACGACCGCGCAGGCGATCCGCGCACTGCACGAGAGCGGGCTGCGTATCATCATGGCGACCGGGGATAGCGAGCGCACCGCAAAAGCCGTTGCAAGAAGCCTGGGCATCGATGAGGTGCGCGCCGACGTGCTGCCGGAAGGCAAGAAGGCGTTGATCGATGAACTGCATGCCAAGGGCGCCGTCGTCGCCATGGCTGGCGACGGTGTCAACGACGCTCCGGCGCTTGCGGCTGCGGATGTCGGGATCGCCATGGGAACGGGTGCCGATGTTGCGATGGAAAGCGCAGGCATTACCTTGGTGAAGGGCGACCTCAACGGGATCGTACGTGCGCGGCGGCTGGCCGAAGCGACAATGCGCAACATCCGGCAGAATCTCGGCTTCGCCTTCGGCTACAACGCCCTCGGCGTCCCGGTCGCGGCGGGGGTCCTCTACCCCATCTTTGGCCTACTGCTTTCGCCGATGATTGCGGCAGCGGCCATGAGCCTGTCGTCGGTTTCGGTGATCGGCAATGCGCTGAGACTGCGATTCGAAAGGCTGTGAAAGGACAGGACCATGAACATCGGTGAAGCATCGGAACGCTCCGGCCTGCCATCGAAGACCATCCGCTATTACGAGGAGATCGGCCTGATCCGCCCCAGCCGGGGCGGAAATGGCTATCGCGACTATGCAGCCTCCGACGTTCACAAGCTGCGCTTCCTCCAGCGCTCCCGCGGCCTCGGCTTCTCCGTCGAGGAATGCCGGCAGCTTCTGGCACTCTACGAGGACAAAAGCCGGGCAAGCGCGGACGTGAAGGACATCGCCCAAGCAAAACTCACCGAGATCGACCAAAAAATCCGTGAGATGATGGAACTCAGGCGAGCGCTAGAGCACCTGGTCCACGCCTGCCATGGCGATGACCGGCCGGATTGTCCGATTTTGGAGGAGTTGTCGGAAGCGAAGCCCGCCTAGAAATCAGGCCCAAGCGTTTTAATATCCGTCAGCGAAAAGCCAACATCTTTTGTGAGTATCGACAGGTTTCGTGACTTTGATACCGCGTAGTGAAAGCAATCGGCAAGATTAAGCGCGCTATTGCGGGTTTCGTCAGGATGGCGGTGACGGCCATGCAGGTCGAAGGCCTTCAAGGCCAAATGGTTGTCTTCCGGCGTCACGGGCAATAGCGAAATTCCGGCTATGCGCGTGAATTCTTCGAGCTGCGCTTGAGCGTCGGCCATCGAAGTACTCTTCTTGCGATATATCGCTACCGTGGCTTCCCACAAAGCTATGACCGATGTGTATAGCGAGCCCGGCGCAGCATCTTCGAGAATTTTCACGAATCGGTCGGACTGAGGCTCTTGCAACAGAATGGCGATCATCGCCGATGCATCGACGAACATCAGTAGCCGCCACTCAATTCATCGAAAAAGGCCTTGTCCAGCACAACATCGCTGTTAGGCAAGGATGCTATTCTAGCCTGAAGGGGTTTAAGGCGGGTGGAAAGTGGCAATGTCTCTTCGAGACGGCGCAGTTCGCCTTCAAGCGCGAGCCGTACCGCTTCCGTTTTGTTTACATGCTTTTTCGCCGCCAGTTCTTCGGCAAGCTGATTGACGCGCTCATTTCTTATGTTTAGCGGCATTCCCCGCGCTCCTGTGTAGACAAACCAATATAGCGTCTACACATTTCCTCGCCAACTGCTAATAAAATTCGATGCCGGGATGGAATAAATCCTGAGCGGCATCCGTATACTCAACCATGGAACGGAAAGAACGCCCATTCGATGTCATTGGACAGCTCGCAGCGCTGAGGCGCTATGCGCGTGCGCTGGTGCGCAATTCGGATGATGCCGAAGACCTTGTGCATGATGCGCTGGTGCGCGCCTTCGAGAAGCGTCAGAGCTTCCGGCGGGGCGGCAACCTGCGGACGTGGCTGCTTTCCATTTTGCACAACGCGCATATCGATCGCGTTCGCCAGAACCGGTCGATCGCGCGCAGGCACGATGAGGCAGTCCTTGAAGCCGAACAGTCGCTGCCTGCCGGACAGGAGCATGCGGTGCGCCTGCAGCAGGTGCGCGATGCATTCTTCAACCTGCCGGAAGAGCAGCGCGAGGCACTCCATCTCGTCGCGATAGAGGATCTTTCCTATCAGGAAGCTGCAGCCTCGCTCGGCATCCCGGTCGGAACGCTGATGTCACGCATTTCCCGCGCCCGGGCGCAGCTTCGCGAGTTCGAAGCAAGTACGCCGCGCGTCTCGTATCTGAAGCTAATCGGAGGGGACGGCAATGAAAGCAGTTGATCCGATCATCGATACAGATCTTGACTCCTATGTGGACGGCGAACTCGACGTGGCGCGCCGCATCCAGGTGGAAACCTATCTTTCCGAGAATCCCGCTATAGCCGCAAAGGTGATGGCCGACCTCAGCCTGAAGGGCGAGTTGCGCCTCGCGCTTGCCGGTGAAAGTGCTTTCGGCCGGATGGAGACCCGCGACGCCGCCCGGCGCCTCGAGCGTGGCCTGTCGCATGGCCGTATTCTACACACTGTGCAGCGGATTGCGGCAGTCGGCGTGCTCGTAACGGTTGGCTGGGTGGCGCATACGTCCTTTGGCGCCTTTACGGCAACCGAGGTTGCAGCCTCCGTTCCAGCGCCAGCCTATGTTGAAGAAGCGGTGCGGGCCTACCACGCGGCCAAGCTTCGCGAGACGCTGCCTTCTCAGTCGGCAGCGAAATACAATGCCGACGACATTCGAGCCGCGACCGCAATCACGATGCCGGAGTTGCCGAAGGACTGGAAGGTTTCCGATGTGCAGATCTTTCCGTCCGCGTTCGGCCCGAGTGTCGAAATGGCGATCCAGGAATCCGATGGGAAGCGTCTTTCGCTTTTCGCCGTCCGGCCAGGCGCGTTTGCCGTTCAGCCGGTCGCCCATCTTGTGCTCGACAATACCAATGCCGCCTACTGGCAGATTGGTGATGTCGCCTATGCGCTGATTGCCGGTGACAAGGACCTTGACCTCGACCGGACCGCCGAAGGTCTCGCCCGTTCGCTCTACTAGTTCAACCCGAGGGAGATCAAAATGAACCCGACCAATTCGCGTTACGGCTACGGTTCTGCCGCAGGCTCGCAGGCTCTCTTCGACGAGGGTCTCCGTCAGCATATGCTGCGCGTGTACAATTACATGGGTCTCGGTCTCGTTATCACCGGGATCGTGGCCTTTATCGTCGGCACCACGCCGGCCCTTTACGTGCCGATCTTCCAGTCGCCGCTGAAGTGGGTGGTCATGCTTGCGCCGCTCGCCTTCGTCTTCTTCTTCTCGTTCCGTATCCAGACGATGTCCGCGAGCGCTGCGCAAATGACCTTCTGGGCATTCTGTGCGGTGATGGGACTGTCGCTGGCGTCGGTGTTCCTCGTCTTCACCGGCACGAGCATCGCGCGCACCTTCTTCATCGCCGCGACCATGTTCGGCGCAACGAGCCTCTATGGCTACGTGACCAAGCGTGATCTTGCCCGCTTCGGCTCGTTCCTCATGATGGGCCTGATCGGCGTCATCATCGCCAGCATCGTCAATATCTTCCTGGGCTCGACCGCGCTGCAGTTCGCCGTCTCGGTGATCGGTATCCTCGTCTTCGTCGGCCTGACCGCCTGGGACACGCAGAACATCAAGGAACAGTATTCGGAAAACCACGATCAGGAATCGAACCAGAAGCTTGCCGTCTTCGGCGCGCTGTCGCTCTACCTGAATTTCGTGAACATCTTCCAGCTCCTGCTCAGCTTTACCGGCGAGCGGGAATAGAGACCGCGCTTCTGGGGGCAATGGAAGCGCAGAACGCCCGGTTTGCAGTCTGTGACAGGATGGCGGCCGGGCGTTCACCCAAGGGACGGCCGGGCTCAATGCCCGGCCGTTTTTCTATTTCAGATGATACCCCAGGCGCGGTAACGGCCGCGTCCCGTGATTTCCCGAATGCCGATTTCGTTCAACAGGTTGAGCGCACCGCGGCTCGTCACCCGCAAGTGCCGGGCGACCATCGCCGAAGATACCATCGGCCGCGAAAGGACGAAGTCGGCGAGCTGCGGCAGGCTGCTGTTCGAGCGACGATCCCTGAAGCGCAATTCCATCTGCGTGCGGGCAAGCGACAGACGATCCATCTCCTTCAGCCCGGCGGCTGCGCTGTCGCTCATAGCCTCTAGATAGGCAAGCAAACGCGTCAGGCGATCGCGCGAACGCCGCCGCTCATGGCGGACGGACTTCAGCCCGGTATAGAAGGAAAAGAGGTGTGAGGCGACCTTACCCCGTGAGCGTAGATAGGCTGAGATCAGGAGGCCGCCCAGCCAATGCTGGCGCCTTAGCGGCTCGGCTCTCTCCCAAGCCTCAAAGAGCACGGCAGCGGCGAGCGTCGGAATGAGTTCATCGGCCAGCAAAATGAGGTTGCGCCAATCTGCCAGCCGCTGCGCCTCGTCCCATTCGTCGTCGCCGAAGAGACCCAGAGGATCGTCGGTCCGCGTGTGTTTGGGTTTTTCATCTGGCTCGGCAGGCTTGCCGAGATGCGTGTCCAGCAGTCGCTGGGAGCGGGCGAGCACAGCATCGATCTCGGCGAGTTCCGCCGACAGTAGCGCCTCGGGTTCGTCCTCCGCCTCTTCAAGCGGCCTGCTTGTGCCCTTGACCTCGGGAGCCCGCGCGACGTCATCAAGGCCGGCGCCGGCAAGCGTGTTCAATCCGGCTGCGCTAAGTGCCCAGCCTGGCTCGGCCGTCCAGATGCGCCGTCTTGCGCGCAGCACGGAATGCGCGATTGTAAGCTCGTGGCTCGGCGTGCGGCTGTCCATATGCGCATCGTGCAGCACCAGGTCTTCCACATGCACAAGCTCCCCCGCAACCCACAGCGCGCCCGCCGCATCGAAAAAGTGGCCGCGTTCGGCAAATCCATCGCCGACCGGCGAACGGGCCGCTCTCTCATCCAGCCGCGCCAGCATGTCCTCCGCCTGGACGACCGCTGGCAGCAAGCTTTTCAGCATGGCATTGTCGATTTCGTAGCGCATTTCGTCATCCGGAAGTCATCTGGACGTTTACTTCCGCTATTTGCGGCGTGATTCGCAATAGAAGCGCTCGGAATTCTGCGAACACTGGCGCGTAGGCGGAAAACCTAAGCGGCCAGCAGTTCGCGCATTGCGGCGAGGAACCGCCGATTGATCGCTTCCCGCTGCCGATGACGACCGGCTTCGACCTGCTTGCGGCCATGCGCCCAGACACAGTCGACAGCGACACTGCCAGCGAAAATCCAGTTATCGAGGATCTGGTCGTTAGCGAGGTGAGGCACGGCGTTACAGTCTAGCGCGACGATATCCGCGTAATTGCCTTCCGCCAGACCCGCCGCAACGCCGAGTGCGGCGCCACCGCCAGCAAGCGCATTGTCGAACAACGAGCGGCCCGTGGAATCGCCGCTTTTTGCGATCACGTTCCGGGAACGAAGCGCCAGGCGCTCGGAATATTCGAGCTGGCGGAGTTCGCTGGGAAGCGAGATCAGCACATTCGAGTCCGACCCAATGCCAAATCGTCCGCCCTCTTCGAGAAAGAGCGGTGCCTGGAAAACGCCATCGCCCAGATTGGCTTCGGTGATCGGGCAAAGGCCGGCAACCGCGCCGCTTTTGGCCATGCGCCTGGTTTCATCCTCGGTCATATGGGTCGCATGGATGAAGCACCAGTTGCGATCAACCGGCGCATGGTCGAGAAGCCACTCGACGGGGCGCTGTCCTGACCAGGCGATGCTGTCCTCAACTTCCTTCACTTGTTCGGCGACGTGGATATGGACAGGTGCGCCTTCTGCAAGCGGCAGGATGCTGGCAAGTTCATCCGGCGTGACGGCACGCAGACTATGCGGGGCGATACCGAGCCTTGCGCCTTCCAGCTTGCCGACAATGTCGCGGGTATTCCCAAGCAGCTTGCCGAAGTTCTCCAGCGAGTTGATGAAGCGCCGCTGCCCTTCGGCGGGTGCTGCGCCGCCGAAGCCGGAATGAGCGTAAAAAACCGGCAGAAGGGTCAGACCGATCCCGGCCGCCTCGCTTGCAGCGCCGATGCGCTCCGCAAGCTCAGCGATGTTGGCATAAGCGGAGCCATCCTTGTCATGATGCAGGTAATGAAATTCGCCCACGCGCGCGAACCCGGCTTCGAGCATTTCCATGTAAAGCTGCGCGGCGACCGCCTCGACATGCTCCGGCGTCATCGCGAGCGCGAACTTGTACATCACCGTCCGCCAGCTCCAGAAGCTGTCATTTGCAGGACCGCGAACTTCGGCAAGACCGGCCATGGCGCGCTGGAAGGCATGGCTGTGCAGGTTGGGCATCGCGGGAACAAGAAGCTGATGGCGCTCGTCACCCGCGTCAGCCTTCACGCCAACTTCGATCCTTCCGATGCAGCCGTCCTCGAGCGTCAGGCGGACGTCGCTTCGCCAACCGTCGGGTAAGAGTGCGGTCGTCGCGTGAAGTGTGGTCATCAGCTTTTCCCCTTCTCCAGCTCTTCCATCTTTCTTTTCCATGGAAGCGCCCAAATTTCTACTTGTCACCCGATTATTATGTATATACATTTTGTGACAAAGGGGAAGGCTAAAGCCGATGACTGGGAACAATCTTTTCGCGCAGGAGCAGAGAACGCGCCTCTGGCGCAATGGCCGCATGGCGACGCTCGATCCGGCCAAGCCAGATTTGGGCATTGTCGAAAAGGGCGCGATCGTTATCGAGAACGGACGCATCAGCTATGCCGGCCCGGAAAGTGAGCTGCCGGTCTCCATCATCGGGCGGGCCGAGATTACCGACCTGGAGGGCCGCTGGGTGACGCCCGGGCTCGTCGATTGCCACACGCACATCGTCCATGGCGGCAACCGCGCTCAAGAATTCGAAATGCGGCTAGAAGGTGCGACCTATGAAGAGATCGCCCGCGCCGGCGGCGGCATCGTCTCCTCGGTCAAGGCGACGAATGCGCTATCCGTCGAGGGCCTCGTGCAAGCCTCGCTCCCCCGCCTCGATACGCTGCTTTCCGAAGGTGTGACGACGATCGAGGTCAAGTCCGGTTACGGTCTCAGTATCGCCGGCGAATTGAAGATGCTCGAGGCTGCCCGGGGGCTCGGCTCTGCGCGTCCAGTGCGCGTCAAGACCAGCTATCTCGGCGCTCATGCGACGCCTCTCGAGTATAAAGGCCGCAATAACGACTACATAACGGACATCGTGCTGCCCGCCCTCGATGAGGCGCATGAAAAAGGCCTTGTCGATGCCGTCGACGGCTTCTGCGAAGGCATCGCTTTCTCCACGGAAGAGATCGGATATGTTTTCGATCGCGCCGAGGCGCTTGGCCTGCCGGTCAAGCTGCACGCCGAGCAACTGTCCAATCTGGGCGGAGCCGAACTTGCCGCCGATTATGGCGCGCTTTCGGCCGATCATCTCGAATATCTCGATGAGACCGGTGTTGCCGCCATAGCAGCCGCCGGAACGGTCGCGGTGCTGCTGCCCGGCGCATTCTACGCCATCAACGAAACGCAGAAGCCGCCCGTCAAGGCGCTGCGTGCTGCCGGCGTTCCGATCGCCATCGCGACGGACTGCAACCCAGGCACCTCGCCCCTCACCTCACTGCTTCTGACGATGAACATGTCGGCAACACTCTTCGGCCTGACGGTCGAGGAATGCATCGCCGGCGCCACCCGCGAAGGCGCCCGCGCCCTCGGCCTCCTTCAGGAAACCGGTACGATCGAGGCCGGAAAGTCCGCCGATCTTGCCATCTGGGATATCGAGAGCCCGGCGGAGCTCGTCTACCGCATCGGCTTCAATCCACTCTTTGCGCGTGTCTTCAAGGGCGAAAGGATCGACCGTTGACCATCATCCTCCATCCCGGCGCCGTTTCGCTGAAACAGCTGGAAACAATCTATTGGACCGGCGAGCCGGCTCGGCTCGATGCCTCCTTCGATGCCGGCATCGAAAAGGCCGCTGCGCGCATCGCCGAGATCGCCGCCGGCAATGCGCCGGTCTACGGCATCAATACCGGCTTCGGTAAGCTTGCCTCCATCAAGATCGACAGCGCCGATGTGGCGACGCTGCAGCGGAACCTGATCCTCTCGCATTGCTGCGGTGTCGGCGCTCCGCTGCCGGAAAATGTCGTACGGCTCATCATGTCGCTGAAGCTCGTTTCGCTCGGACGCGGCGCGTCCGGCGTGCGGCTGGAACTCGTCCGGCTGATCGAAGGAATGCTCGAAAGGGGTGTCATCCCTGTTATCCCGGAAAAGGGCTCCGTCGGCGCTTCGGGGGATCTTGCACCGCTGGCGCATCTCGCGGCGGTAATGATGGGAGAAGCTGAAGCTTTCTATAAAGGCGAGCGCCTTTCCGGCGCTGAGGCTCTGGAACGGGCCGGCTTGCGGCCCGTCATACTCGCTGCAAAGGAAGGCCTCGCGCTGATCAACGGGACGCAGACGTCGACGGCGCTGGCACTTGCCGGTCTCTTCCGTGCGCATCGCGCCGCCCAGACGGCCCTGATCACCGGCGCCATGTCCACTGACGCGGCGATGGGTTCTTCCGCCCCGTTCCATCCCGATATCCATACGCTTCGCGGTCATCGCGGCCAGATCGATACGGCAACGGCACTTCGGACACTCCTCGAAAGCTCCGTCATCCGCGAAAGCCACATCGAGGGCGACGAGCGCGTCCAGGATCCCTATTGCATTCGTTGCCAGCCACAGGTGGACGGCGCCTGCCTCGATCTCCTGCGTTCCGTTGCCCGCACCCTCGAGATCGAAGCTAATGCGGTGACCGACAATCCGTTGGTTCTTTCGGACAACTCCGTCGTTTCAGGCGGCAATTTCCATGCAGAACCGGTTGCCTTCGCCGCCGACCAGATCGCGCTTGCGGTCTGCGAAATCGGTGCGATCTCGCAGCGGCGCATCGCGCTGCTCGTCGATCCGGCTCTCTCCTACGGCCTGCCGGCCTTCCTCGCCAAGAAGCCGGGGCTCAATTCCGGCCTAATGATCGCGGAGGTCACCTCCGCGGCGCTGATGTCGGAAAACAAGCAGATGTCGCATCCGGCATCGATCGATTCGACGCCGACATCGGCAAACCAGGAAGACCATGTCTCCATGGCCTGCCACGGCGCGCGGCGTCTGCTGCAGATGACCGAAAACCTCTTTGGCATCATTGGCATCGAGGCACTGACGGCAGCGCAAGGTGTCGAGCTGCGTGCACCGCTGACGACCAGTCCCGAATTGCAGAAGGCGATCGCCGCGATCCGTGGCGTCGTCCCCACGCTTGAGGTGGACCGCTATATGGCTGATGACCTCGAGGCCATCAGCAAACTTGTCGCGACCGGCGCGCTGAACGCGTCTGTCTCCGAAAATATCCTCCCGTCACTGGAGATCTGAGATGAGCAATCCCCGTCACAACATCCGCGAAATCCGGGCGCCGCGCGGACCCGAGCTCAACACCAAGAGCTGGATGACCGAGGCGCCGCTGCGCATGCTGATGAACAATCTCGATCCGGACGTCGCGGAAAATCCGAACGAACTGGTGGTCTATGGGGGCATCGGCCGCGCTGCCCGCACCTGGGAGGATTTCGACCGCATCGTTGCGACCTTGAAGACGCTCACGGAAGAGGAGACGCTGCTCGTTCAATCCGGCAAGCCGGTCGGAGTTTTCCGCACGCATAAGGATGCACCCCGCGTTCTGATCGCCAATTCCAACCTCGTGCCCCACTGGGCGACATGGGATCATTTTAACGAACTCGATAAGAAGGGCCTTGCGATGTACGGCCAGATGACGGCCGGTTCGTGGATCTATATCGGCACCCAGGGAATCGTTCAGGGCACCTACGAGACCTTCGTCGAGGCGGGACGCCAGCACTTTGGCGGCAACCTCAAAGGTAAGTGGATACTAACCGGTGGCCTTGGCGGCATGGGCGGCGCGCAGCCGCTCGCAGCCGTCATGGCAGGCGCCTGCTGCCTCGCCGTTGAATGCGACGAAACCCGCATCGATTTCCGTATCCGCACCCGCTATGTCGATGAAAAGGCAAAGACGCTGGATGAGGCGCTGGCGCTGATCGACAAGTGGACCAAGGCCGGTGAAGCCAAGTCCGTCGGCCTGCTCGGCAATGCTGCGGAGATCTTCCCCGAACTGGTCCGGCGCATGAAGGCCGGCGGCCCGCGCCCGGATATCGTCACCGACCAGACCTCCGCGCATGATCCTCGCAATGGCTACCTGCCGGCCGGCTGGACCGTCGAAGAGGCCAAGGCCAAGCGCGAGAGCGATCCGAAGGCCGTCGAAGCCGCCGCCCGCGCATCGATGAAACAGCATGTCGAGGCCATGGTCGCCTTCTGGGATGCAGGTGTTCCGACGCTCGATTACGGCAACAACATCCGCCAGGTTGCCAAGGACGAAGGCCTCGAGAACGCCTTTGCCTTCCCCGGTTTCGTGCCGGCCTATATCCGCCCGCTCTTCTGCCGCGGCATCGGCCCGTTCCGCTGGGCCGCGCTCTCCGGCGATCCGGAGGATATCTACAAGACCGACGCCAAGGTGAAGGAACTGCTTCCTGATAACAAGCACCTCCACAACTGGCTCGACATGGCGCGCGAGCGCATTTCCTTCCAGGGCCTGCCGGCGCGCATCTGCTGGGTCGGTCTCGGCGACCGCCACCGTCTCGGCCTCGCCTTCAACGAGATGGTGAAGAACGGCGAGTTGACGGCGCCGATCGTCATCGGCCGCGATCACCTCGATTCCGGCTCCGTCGCTTCGCCGAACCGCGAGACGGAAGCCATGAAGGACGGCTCGGACGCCGTCTCCGACTGGCCGCTGCTGAACGCTCTTCTCAACACGGCGTCGGGCGCGACCTGGGTGTCGCTGCATCACGGCGGCGGCGTCGGCATGGGCTTCTCCCAGCATTCGGGCATGGTCATTTGCTGCGACGGCACGGATGATGCCGCGCGCCGCGTCGAACGTGTCCTCTGGAACGATCCGGCAACCGGCGTCATGCGCCATGCCGACGCGGGCTACGACATCGCGATCGATTGCGCCAGGGAAAAGGGCCTGCGATTGCCAGGGATTCTCGGGAATTGAACGCATGAAGATCTTGCGCGCCGCCGATCACAAGCGCATGCCTTGGAAGAACGGCGGCGGCGAGACGGTAGAAATCGCCGTTGCTCCGCAGGATGCGGCCCTTGCTGATTTCGACTGGCGGATCAGCATGGCGACCGTTGCCGCGGACGGCCCTTTTTCGATCTTTCCCGGCATCGACCGTACCCTCTCGATCCTCTCCGGCAACGGCATGTCGCTTGCAATCACAGGCCAGAAGCCTGTCTCCCTGACCCAGTCGAGCCAGCCCCTCGCCTTTGCTGCCGATGTGCCGGTCATGGCAACGCTTGCCAACGGCCCGATCACCGATCTCAATGTCATGACGCGGCGCGGCCGCCTTGTGCATGATGTCGAACGACACATGATCGACGGTGACTGGGGCGGGACGGCCGCCAGCGGAACGACGCTATTGCTCTGCCGGGGTGGGACGGTCACCTGCACATATGGCGGTGAAACGGGAATACTGAGCGAAAACGATGCTCTGAAAATCGAAGCCCGCCACCCTGTGACGCTGGCACTTCAAGGCCATGCCATTTGCTATTTGATCCACATCCGGCAGACGTAGCCCCGGCCTGAAATTCCCTCGATATTTGTATAGACAAAAGAAAATGGGCGTGCCTATATGGTTCAATAAAAAGGCAGAACCGCCACATGCCCAAACTAAGAGCAGGGAACATCGGACATGAAAAAAAGATCGATTATTGCTGCGGCTATCGCCGCTCTCATCGCAGGCAGCGCCGCACAGGCGGCTGAGACCAAGGTCTCCATCGGCATTTCCGGCTGGACGGGCTTTGCGCCGCTGACGCTT
The DNA here is from genome assembly GCF_056755115.1 of Rhizobium sp. SVR5-2C. Lineage (NCBI taxonomy): Bacteria > Pseudomonadati > Pseudomonadota > Alphaproteobacteria > Hyphomicrobiales > Rhizobiaceae > Rhizobium > Rhizobium sp. SVR5-2C. The sequence goes on from NZ_JBNDHT010000041.1 coordinate 24,206, forward strand.
GCCAAGGAAGCCGGAATTTTCAAGAAGCACGGCCTTGACGTGAACATCGTCAAGGTTCCACAGGCGAGCCGTCACCTGGCGCTGGCATCCGGCGATATACAATGCGCGGCGACCACCGTCGAAACCTGGATTGTCTGGAATGCGGCCGGCGTGGCGACCACGCAGATCTTCCAGCTCGATGTTTCGCACGGGGCCGATGGCATCGCCGCAAAGCCGGGCATCGAGAAGATTTCCGATCTCAAGGGCAAGTCCGTGGCTGCTTCCGCGCCCGGCACCTCGCCCTATTTCCTGCTCGCCTTCATCCTTGCCAAGAACGGGCTGAGCATGAAGGACGTGAAGGTCGTGAACATGGAGCCCGGCCCGGCCGCGCAGGCGCTGCTTGCCGGCCAGAACGATGCGGCCGTCACCTATGAGCCGTACCTTTCCAGCGTCCGCAGCGCTCCGGACAAAGGCAAGATCATCGCGACCACGCTCGATTATCCTGCCGTCATGGACACCTTCGGCTGCACCAAGGCGTTCCTGAAGGACAATCCGGAAGCCGCCAAGGCACTCGCCGCCAGCTATTACGACGCGCTTGAGATGATCAAGACGGACAAGGACAAGTCCTATGAGATCATGGGCAAGGACGTGAAGCAGTCGGGCAAGGAATTCGGCGAATCCGCCGCCTATCTCGAATGGCAGGACAAGGCCGCAGCGCAGCAATTCTTCGATACGACCTTCAAGAGCTTCAACGAGGAAGCTGCCGATCTGCTGCTGCAGGCAGGCGTCATCAAGGCGAAGCCGGACCTCTCGACGCTCGCCGACCCGTCATTCATCAAGTAATTCGCACACATTTGACGGAGCGCCATGGACCATCCAGGCGCTCCTCCTTTTTCTAGCAAGGGCGCGGCATGCATCCTCTTCAACCCATCGGTGCCCGCAGCCGGTTACTTTTCGGCCTGCTGTTCTTCGTCATTTTCTTCCTCGCCTGGGGCTATGCGACGCTTGGGGGCTATGTCTCCGAGACCTTCCTCGCCGATCCGATCACCATGGTGCAGGACGGCTACGATCTGCTCGTCAACCAGGGCTTCCTTTTCGACATCGGCATGACGATCTGGCGTGTGGTCGGCGGTTTCATTCTCTCCGCGCTCGTCGCCGTACCGCTCGGCATCATCATGGGCGCGTATAAGCCGGTCGAAGCGCTGCTCGAGCCCTTCGTCTCTTTTGCGCGGTATCTCCCCGCCTCCGCCTTCGTGCCATTGCTGATCCTTTGGGCGGGGATCGGTGAGACGCAGAAGCTTCTCGTTATCTTCATCGGCGCTGTTTTCCAGATCGTGCTGATGGTCGCCGTCTCCGTTTCCAACACCCGCCGCGACCTCGTCGAGGCAGCCTATACACTCGGCGCCAAGGATAGCGGCGTTGTCCGCCGCGTGCTCATTCCTGCGAGCGCTCCTGACATCGCCGAAACGCTGCGTCTCGTCCTCGGCTGGGCCTGGACCTATGTGATCGTCGCCGAGCTCATCGGCGCCTCGTCCGGGATTGGCTATATGATCATCAACAGCCAGGCGCTGCTCGCGACGGGGCAGATCATCTTCGGAATCATCGTCATCGGCCTCATCGGCCTCGTCTCGGATTTTGCCTTCAAATGGGTGAATCGACGGCTCTTCGCCTGGAGGCTCGCATGAGTGAACTCGTCATCAAAGGCGTGAGCCGCACCTTTCCCGGCGTGCGCGGCGGCAAGCCGACGCTCGCGTTGCAGCCGACCGATCTCGATATTCCGCGCAACGACTTCGTCACCATTCTCGGTCCGTCCGGCTGCGGAAAATCGACGCTCCTGCGCATCATTGCCGGGCTCGACAGGCCGACGACCGGAACTGTGACCTTGGAAGGCCGCGAGGTCAAAGGACCAGGCGCGGACCGCGGCATGGTCTTCCAGTCCTATACGCTTTTCCCCTGGCTGACGGTGCGCGACAATGTTGGTTTCGGCCTGCGCGAGAAGGGCGTCCCGGAAAAGGAAAAGAAGGAGATCGTCGATAGCTACATCGACAAAGTCGGCCTTCGCGGTTTCGAGAACCATTGGCCGAAGCAGCTTTCCGGCGGAATGCAGCAACGCACGGCGATTGCCCGAGCGCTTGCCAACAACCCGAAAATATTGCTGCTCGACGAGCCCTTCGGTGCGCTCGACAACCAGACGCGCGGCCTGATGCAGGAACTCTTGCTCGGCATCTGGGAGCGAGAGCAGAAGACCGTCATCTTCGTTACGCACGATATCGAGGAAGCGGTCTTCATGGCCTCGCGGGTCGTGACGATGACGGCGCGGCCGGGGCGCATCAAATCGATCACGCCGGTCGATCTGCCGCATCCGCGCCATTACACCGTCAAGGCCAGCCCGGAATTCTCCGCGCTCCGTCTGAAGCTGACCGAAGAGATCAGAAGCGAAGCGATCGCCGCGGCGGCACATGGATAGGAAGGAGCCGGCTATGGGAGATATGCCGCTGCACCTGCGCATCTTGAACGATGTCGAAAAGCGGATTCTCTCGGGCGAATGGCCGCCGGGCCACCGGATTCCGTTCGAACACGAACTGACCGTCGTGTACAGCTGCTCGCGCATGACGGTGAACAAGGCGCTGACCGATCTCGTCAAGAAAGGCCTGATCGAGAGGCGACGGAAGGCCGGCAGCTATGTGAGTTTCCCCCATGTCCAGTCCGCCGTCATGGAAATTCACGACCTCAGGCGCGAAGTTCAGGCGCTCGGACTGCCTTATCGCTATCGCATCGTCAGCCGCAAGAAACGCCGGTTTAGACGCGAGGACCATGGGCGCCTCGCGCTGCCCCCATCCGCTTCGGTTCTGGAAGTCATCTGCGACCATTTCGCCGGCGACCGGCCATTCTGCCATGAGGAAAGACTGATCAACCTCGCGGCCGTTCCGGAAGCTGTCGATGAGAGTTTCAAAGAGGCTTCCCCGGGAAGCTGGTTGCTTGGCAAGGTGCCGTGGAGCGCTGCGGAGCATCGCATCCGCGCCGAGTCCGCCAAGACCAGTATTGCCGCGGCACTTGCGATCCCGGCAGGCAGCGCCTGCCTCGTCATCGAGCGCACCACCCATAGCGGCAGCCTCCAGATCACGCATGTGAAGCTCACCTATCCCGGCGATAGACACGAGCTGGTGGCGCAATTCGCCCATAGCTGAGCCAATCCGGGCGAGAAGGCACCATGCCAGCGGCGAGCAAGATTGCCCTTGCGAATCGCTCCGATTTGAGTCCTCCGGTGTTTACCGCCGTAAATCCGCGACGAAACGACCAGTGTCTTGCCGTCGCAAAAAACCCCAAACGAATCGTTATTGCCTGCCCCGGAACCGGCGCTGATAGGCCGGATCGTAAAGCGAGCTTTCGCGGAAATCGCTGGCGGCGAGCGATGGGCCAACGAAGATGATCGCTGTGCGCTCGATCGGCTCTGCCATGACCTTCGTTTCGATGTCGCCGAGCGTGCCGCGCAGGATGCGTTCATCCGGCCAAGACGCCTTGACGACGATCGCGACAGGGCAATCCGCACCGTAAAGCGGCGTCAGCTCGTCGACGACCTGCTTCAACGCGTGAATCGCGAGATGGATTGCGAGCGTCGAGCCTGTCGCCCCGAATTTCGAGAGCGTTTCCTCGTTCGGCATCGGCGAGGCGCGGCCGGAGACGCGGGTGAGCACCAGGCTTTGCGCGACGGCCGGTATCGTCAGTTCGCGTCCGAGCGCGGCGGCGGCGGCGGCAAAGGCCGGAACGCCCGGCGTCATCGTATAGGCAATGCCGTGCCTTTCCAGTCGCCGCACCTGTTCGGCAACCGCGCTCCAGACCGAAAGATCGCCGGAATGCAGGCGTGCCACGTCCTCGCCGGCGCTTGCGGCACGCAGATATTCCGCCTCGATCTCATCAAGCGACATTGGCGCGGTGTCGACGATGCGGGCGCCGGGCGGGCAATATTGCAGCAGTTCAGGCGATACGATCGATCCGGCATAGAGGCAGACCGGACATCTGCCGATGAGGTCGCGTCCGCGAACAGTGATGAGATCGGCCGCGCCGGGCCCTGCTCCAATGAAATGAACCGTCATCCTTCAATCCTTGATCCAGCGCCATTGCGTTACCGGCATCGCCGGGCGCCAGCCGCTCATTTCGCCGAGCGGGGCGGCGCGTGATATTTCGAAGCGTGTCAGGGAGCCGCCGCGTTTCGCCTGCTCCGCCAGCAGCGCGGCCTCCATCTCCAGCGTCACCGCATTGGCGACCAGCCGACCGCCGCTTTTGAGCGACGCGATCGCCGCTTCCATGACGCCTGGCTCGCTGCCGCCTCCGCCAACGAATATTGCATCCGGCTCCGGCAGTCCGTTCAGAGCGGCGGGCGCAATTCCCTCGACAACCGCAAGCGCCGGCACACCGAATGCTGAAGCGTTGCGGGCGATCCGCGCAGCGCGTTCGGGCGATTGCTCGATGGCGATTGCCTTCAGTGAAGGGTCGCAGAGCATCCATTCAATGGCAACCGACCCCGAGCCCGCGCCGATATCCCACAACAGTTCGCCATGGCGCGGCGCAAGCGCCGACAGCGTCACAGCGCGGATTTCGCGCTTGGTGATCTGTCCATCGTGCTCGAAGAGCTCGTCGTCCAACCCGGGCGCGAAAGGCAGAACGCGGGCGCCTTCCCCCGCGATGGCCTCGACGGCGCAAACATTGAGCGGATTGATGTCCGTCAGCCGGAAATCCTGTGCCGACGTGTGCCGGATGCGCTCGCGCTCGCCGCCAAGCGCTTCCAGAACGGTGATGCGGGACTGGCCGAAGCCAAGATTTGTGAGAAGCGCCGCCAGTTCACACGGTCCGTTTCCGTCAGAAGTGAGTGCGATGATGCGTCGCCCGGAATGCAGATGCGGCCGGATGAGATCGAGCGGACGCCCGTGCAGCGAGATGCATGCGGTCTCCTGCAAGGGCCAGCCGAGACGCGATGCAGCCATGCTGAAGGCGGAAGGTGCCGGAATGGTGTGCACCTCGTTCGCATCCATATGCCGCGAGAGTGTCGCGCCAACGCCGTAAAGAAACGGATCGCCGGATGCCAGCACGACGACCGGCGTCCCGCGTCGGGCGAGGATCGCTTCAACCGATCTCTCGAACGGGCTTTGCCAGGCAAGCCGCTCGCCTTTGATCAGATTGTCCATTAGCGCGTGATGCCGCGCGCCTCCGAAGACGGCGGGCGCGGCGACTATCAGCCGCTTCGCCTCATCGCCAAGACCGTCTGGACCGTCCTCGCCGATGCCGATAATGGTCAACCATGGTTTCATGGAATGGCTGGGCATATCAGACATGGCAAACATCCGCGTACTGATATTGGGTGGAACGAGCGAAGCGCGCGGTTTGGCGCAGGCGCTGTCCGAAAAGCCTGGTTTCACCATCCTGCTGTCGCTCGCAGGTCGCACCGAAAAACCGTCCAGTCAGCCTGTTCCTGTTCACATCGGAGGATTCGGTGGCGCGGAAGGCCTCGCATCCTTTCTGCGCGACGGCAAATTTCACCTTCTTGTCGATGCGACGCATCCCTTCGCCACTCGCATCTCTTCCAACGCCGAAGAGGCCGCGCGCCTTTCCGGCATAGCCGCCTTTGCGCTCCGCCGCCCCGAATGGGCTCAGCAGTCGGGCGACAACTGGGTCGTGACCAACAGCATTCCCCAGGCGATCACCGCGCTTGGTGCTGCCGCCCGCCGCGTCCTTCTGGCGACCGGACGTCAGGAGGCGCATTGCGCGGAAGCGGCGCCGCAGCACTCCTACCTCGTTCGCAGCGTCGATCCGGTCACCCCGCCGCTTGATGTCCCGAACGTGGAGTACATTCTCGAGCGCGGCCCCTTCGATCTCGACAGCGAGATTGCACTTCTCAAGCGACACCGCATCGATGCGATCGTCGCAAAGAATAGCGGCGGAGCGGCGACCTATGCGAAGATCGAGGCAGCCCGGGATCTCGGCATCGAGGTGTTTATCGTCGCCCGCGCAGCCGCGCCTGCCGTCATGACGGTTGAGACTGTCGACGAAGCGCTCGGCGCGATCGATCACCTCTTTCCTCCGGCGATGGAACGCGGTGTGTAGACAATTGCGGGCTTGCCGCCACCGGAAATGATCCGCGTTTCCGGTGAGCCGACGATGATGCAGGTGGCCATGTCCGCAAGGTCTGCCCGCGCATCGCCGAGCGGCTTGACTGCTATCTGCTCGTCCGGACGTCCGACCGCGCGGCCGAAGATCACCGGCGTCTGCAGCGGCAGCTGCGTGCGAAGCAGCTCAAGAGCCTTGCCGAGCTGCCAGGGCCGCGCCTTGCTGATCGGGTTATACAGGGCGATGACAAAGCTGGCCTTCGCAGCCAAGGCCAGGCGCTTTTCGATGATATCCCAGGGCTTCAGATTGTCCGACAGCGAGATCGCGCAGAAATCGTGACCGAGCGGCGCACCGACGCGCGCAGCGACCGCAAGCATCGCCGTGATCCCCGGCACGACGACGAGCTCGACGGAGCGCCATTCCGCCGGGCCTGTGTCGATTGCCTCGCAGACGGCGGCCGCCATAGCGAAAACGCCCGGATCGCCGCCGGAGACAACGCAGACCTTGCGCCCGCCTGCCGCCATCGTCAGTGCCGCGCTCGCCCGATCCAACTCCTCGCGATTATCGGAGGCATGGCGCTGCTGATGAGCGCCAAGATGCAGCCGATCGAGATAGGGACCGTAACCGAAGAAATCGGTGGATGCAGAAATGGCGGAATGTGCTTCCGGAGTCATCTGCTCCGGATTGCCCGGGCCGGTGCCGATCACAAACAGGATGCCGCTCATCGGTTCGCCTCCCAGCCGGGCACAAGTACCAGCGAGAAATACGGCGCCTCGCCGTCCGGTCGTTCCGCGAGCTTCAGCATCGCCGAGTTCGCCATCGTGCCGCGCTCGACATAGACGGCTTCGCCGAGGCGCCCGGCCGCCTCCAGCGCACGGCGGATCTTCGGAAGATTCCGGCCGACCTTCATGATGACGGCTGCCTGGGTATCCCCGAGCCGCCGCGTCAATTCCGCCTCAGCCATCGTGCCCGGCAGCACGGAAAGCACGTCGTCGCCCTGAACGATCGGCATGCCGGCGAGAGACCAGCAGCCGGACATGGCGCTGATGCCGGGGATCACCTCGGCCGCATAGCGATCGGCAAGCCGCACATGCAGATGCATGTAGGAACCGTAAAACATCGGATCGCCCTCGCTCAGGATCACGACCGTTTTTCCCGCGTCGAGACACGCTGCCACCGCAACAGCCGACGCATCGTAAAAGGCGGTGATCTGGCTCTGGTAGAGCGCGTCACCCTTATCGATCTCGGTGGTCACCGGATAATAGAGCGGCAACAGCTCGGCGCTGGGCTGGATCAGGTGCTGCACGATCGCCCGGCCGTTGCCTCCCCTGCCCTGCTTGGCGAAATAGGCAATGACGTCCGCGGCTTCGATTGCCTTGGCGGCCTTGATTGTCAGCAGATCCGGGTCGCCTGGACCGGTGCCGACGCCGATGAGACGGCCCGGTCCTGTCATAGTCCGGGCCTCGCCAGCGCGTTGATTGCGGCGGCCGTCATCGCGCTGCCGCCGAGACGGCCGCGAACGATGGCAAACGGCACGCCATAGGAATTCTCCGCTAGCGCATCCTTGGATTCGGCGGCGCCGACGAAGCCGACCGGCATGCCAATGATCGCAGCCGGTTTTGGCGCACCGTCGCGCAGCCGTTCGAGCAGGTAGAAAAGTGCCGTCGGGGCATTGCCGATGGCAACAACGCTGCCCGCCAGCCGATCGAGCCAGAGATCGATGGCGGCCGCCGAACGCGTGTTGCCGCTCGCCTGGGCCAATTCCGGCGTGCGCGGATCGCGCAGCGTGCAGACCACGTCATTCTTCGCCGGCAGCCGGGCGCGCGTGACGCCATGGGCCACCATCTCCGCATCGCAGAAAATCGGGGCGCCTTTCTGCAAGGCGCCGCGCGCGGCATTCACGAAATCCGGGGAGAACTCGAAGTGTGCAGCCGCTTCCACCATCCCGCAGGCGTGAATCATGCGCACGGCGACCTCGGCCTCGTCCGGCGAAAAGCGCGAAAGATCGGCTTCGCTGCGAATGATCGCGAAAGAGCGCTCATAGATCGCGTCGCCGCTGCGGATATAATCGTAGTCTGGCATTCCTATTCCTGTCTGAGCGCCGCCGCAATTGCCGGGGCGCCAAGCCGTGCGAGGCAGGCAGCCGCCGATTCGCCAGCGCTCTTGTTCTTCCCGATAAGCCGGGCGAGCTTCTCTATAGCCAAATTAATCTCGCCGCCAGCAATCGTTACGTCCGGCCTGTCATTCGCACGCCCATTGAGGACAATACCATAACCGCCAGGCATTCCGGTGAGCGTCAGCGCTGGCCGCGGATGAGCGCACCCCTTCGCACAGCCTGAAAGATGAACCGTCAGCGATCCGTCGAGGAGGACCGCCGCCCGCTGCGACAGATCCTGCGCCAGTCCCCGCGTTTCATAGAGACCCGAGGCGCAGGCTCCTACGCCGGCACAGGCGGCAATATTTGAAGATGCCTCGCTGGGATCGGAGCTGAAACCGTGCCTCGTTGAGGCCACCTGCAGCTTCTTTGCATTCTCGGCTTCCAAGCCCGTGACAAATAACAACCGGCGGGGCGCCAGCCGAATCTCGGCGCCCCCCAATCTCTCCGCCTCTTGCAGAAGGGCTGAAAGGTCAACTGCCTGCATCTGACCAAAGCGTGGCCTGAGGCCGAGCGTAAAGCTGCCATCGGCGAGCTCATGCGTTCCGGGCCACGGCATTTCTGCCTGCGGCGGGGCCGCGAAATGCGCTGCCCTTGCCGGGAACGCCTCTTGCAAGACAGCCGTTCTTATATCGCGCGCTCGCGCGTGCAGACCGGCTTCCGCCAGCGTCTCCAGTAATTGTCCTATCGCACGGACGGCGTCATTCGCCGAGCCGACGGAAACGGGCTGTGCCATCATCGCATCGCCGTCGATCGCAACCAGCCAGCGGCCGTCGTCCATAGCTACAGCGCGGATATCCGCCGCAAGACCGGACAGGCCGAAACGCCCTCCGCCGTCAACGACGATGGAAAGTTTCGGCGCAAGGCGCGGGGAAGAGAGTGCGGCGCTAAGCTCACCCCGCAACTGCGCTTCCATGGCGGCGGCATTGCCGGCCTCACTTGGATCGATGCCATGCAGCGGTGAGAGCTCGATAGCCGGACCGGCCGGGACGATGATCCCGGCAGCATCGATATCGGCTGCAAGTTGCTCGACGCTCTCGGTCCGCAGCCCGCGGATCTGCAGATTCCCGCGAGCGGTGATTTCCAGAAGGCCATTGCCGTTTGCCGCGGCGGAAGCCGCCAGCGCCTTGAATTGTGCCAGCGACAGCGCACCGCCGGCGGGTCGCAGCCTGACGAGCAGACCGTCGCCGGTCACCATCGGAGCAGCCAGCGTCGGACAGGCGCCTCGCCGCAAGCCCGACGGTGCGGCGGTGCGCTCATCCATTTCGATCTGTCTTTCGCCGGCAAAGCCCATGGCTCATCCTTTCATCCCATGTCCTTACAGGATGGGGGACGCGGCAAAGCGCCGGCCCTATCACTCGAAGTCGCGGCCTTTGCGGAGCAGGTAAATGTCCATGATCCAGCCGTGCCGCTCGCGCGCTTCCGCCCGCGTTCGTACGATATCGTCGGCGACATCGCCAAGCCGCCCGGCACGGATGATTTCATCCTTGGTGCCGAGGTAGGCTCCCCAGAAAATCTCCGCATCCGCATCGTCGATCTTCGCGAAGGCCTGTATGCCGTCGAGCATCACGACCGTACTTTCCGCCTTCAGCCCCTCTTCGGCAAGTCTTCGGCCGGTCGTGATCTCCACCGGCTTGCCGACGAGATTGACCGGAATGCGGTGGCTCGCTGCAAGCGCCTGAATGCTGGTAATGCCCGGGATGACGGTGATCGCGAATTCTACCTTGGCCCGCACGCGTTCCAGGATGCGCAACGTGCTGTCATAAAGGCTCGGGTCGCCCCACACGAGAAAGGCCGCCGATCCGTTTTCCGGCAGGCGGCCGATCAGGCCGAGATACGTCGCAGCGATCGCGGCATGCCAGTCATCGACGCTTTGCACATAGCTGCGATCCTTCGTCTCGCGCACCGGTACGGCGAACTCGACCGTCTTTCCGGCAGCCCGCTGGACATATCGCTCGCAGATTTCGCGCCGGACTTCTGCAAGCTCCTCCTTCTTCGCACCCTTCGTGGGAATGAAAATAAGATCGGCGGCATTCATCGCGTTGATCGCCTGAATGGTCACATGCTCCGGGTTTCCGGTTCCAATGCCGATAACGTAGATATGTCTCACGTAGTCTCCTTGCGGTCTCGCGCTGCTCTCAGCGGATCATGAGAGCCGTGCCGTAGAGCCCGATCGCGAAGACCGTGTGCGCAATCAGGTTGAGCGCGCGCACCTTGTTCGGGTTCGGCCTCTTCGACGCGGCCCGGCCGAGACCAAGGCCCGGCTGCAGCAGGAACCAACCGGCGCCCACGGTGACAATGCCGAGAATCCAGGCAGGGATGAAGGTCGGCGCCGCCAGCCACGATGGACCCATGATAACCGCAAGAACAAGGCCGTAGATGATGCCGATCGCATAGTGGCCGATCCATCCCAGCGCCAGTTCATGTTCATAGGGCTTCGCATCTGCAATTGCGTCGTGAAACACCTTGCCGCGACCGAGATGCCAAAACCAGCGCCCGACAGGCGCCCAGTTGGAAGCGGGCTGGCCGAAAACGCCGGAAAGGATGATTGCCCAGATATCCATGAGGATCGTCGCGCCGATCCCCATTGCGATGCCGCGCCATAAAATCTCGAACATGAAGAAAATCCAGATGGGTGAACTCGCATTTGTCTTAGACGCGGGTGGCGGAGCCTGCAACATCGCCCCTCGTGTCGGATGCCAAATCGCTGTGCAAACGGTGCATTTCAATTTGATCGGAAGTACGAGTCCGCCTAAGTTTCGGCCGAACGAGGGAGGTGCACATGAGACTCGATCACACAGCCACGGGCGTCTATGCCATTGCCGCGACGCCCTTTCATCCGGATGGGCGGCTGGATACGGTATCGGTCGATCGGCTCACCGATTTCTATCTTGGCTGCGGCGTCACCGGGCTTACGATTCTCGGCATCATGGGCGAAGCGCCGAAGCTCGAGCCGGAGGAATCGCTTGCGATCACCCGGCAGGTCGTCAAGCGCGCAGGCGTTCCGGTGATCGTCGGCGTGTCTGCGCCAGGCTTCGCGGCAATGCGCTCACTGGCCCGCGGCGCGATGGATCTCGGCGCTGCAGGGGTGATGATCGCCCCGCCGCCATCGCTGCGGACCGACGACCAAATTATCGGCTATTATGCTCAGGCGGTCGAGGCGATCGGCGAAGACATTCCCTTCGTCATCCAGGATTACCCGCTGACACTCACCGTCGTCATGACGCCCGGCGTTATCCAGAAGATCGTCAACAATCACACATCCTGCGTCATGCTCAAGCACGAGGACTGGCCGGGACTTGAGAAGATTTCGCGGTTGCGCACGGCGCAAAAGGCTGGCGACATGCGGGATATCTCGATCCTTTGCGGCAATGGTGGGCTGTTTCTCGATTTCGAGATGGAACGCGGCGCCGATGGCGCGATGACGGGCTATGCCTTCCCGGACATGCTGGTCGACGTCGTCAATCTCCAGCAGGCTGGCAAGCGCGATGCGGCGCACGATCTCTTTGATGCCCACCTGCCGCTTGTTCGCTACGAGCAGCAACAGGGCGTCGGTCTTGCCGTACGCAAATATGTCCTGCAGCGGCGCGGGGCGATCGCCAGCGACGCGCAGCGTAAACCCACCGGCGGCATTTCAGAGAAAGCAAAGGCGGAAGTTGATTTTCTGCTTTCCCGAGTCGCCCGATTCGACAAGCGTGCGGCGCTTTGATCCGTCACCGCACTTGCTAGGTACTGCATCGTCAATCTGGCACAAGGATTGCGTTGAGCCCCTGGTACATCTATCGCTGCTTCGACACGGAGGGCTATCATGGTATCGGTCACAGAGATGATTGGCGCAACCTGGCGTCTCGAAGATGCGATTCGCGAAGTGATCGCTGACCCATCGCAGTTCCCTGATGAAAGCAAACCCATGAAGGAAAAGGCCAAAGCGCTGCCGCACCTTCTGGTTCAGAAATATCCTCATCTTTCCGATATTGAGCACGAACTGCGGGGTATTTTCGAGACCTGCCGCCTGGCAATTGATCATAATTCGATCAGTCCGGTGGTTGCGAAAGCAGCCGTCGCCATTGCCGATGAGTACCGCGAGATCATCATCAGGCTGAAGCACTGACATCTTCTTGGACCCCTGGGGACAGTGAGCGCCTCGGGTGCCGCATTTATCCCAGCTCGTGTCATTCGTGGGTTGACGCGACGTGCCGAGGACACTAGCACGGCTTCTCGAAAGCATCGGGGGACGTTTTCTATGGAAATTTTTACTGCCGCGGGTTTGGCTGCGCTCCTGCAAGTCATCGCGATCGATCTTGTTCTTGCCGGCGATAACGCCGTCGTCATCGGCCTTGCTGCGGCCGGCCTGCCGGCCGAACAGCGCAAGAAGGCCATTCTGGTCGGCATTCTGGCAGCCACCGTACTGCGTGTTGCTTTTGCATCGGTCACGGTTCAACTCCTGAATATCGTCGGCCTATTGCTGGCCGGTGGCCTGCTCCTGCTCTGGGTCTGCTGGAAGATGTGGCGCGAGCTTCGCTCGCAGCATGGAAGCGTCGACGAGACCCTCGATGAAGGAGCGGCCCCGAAATACAAGAAAACCTTCATGCAGGCCGCGAGCCAGATCGTCATCGCCGACGTGTCGATGTCTCTGGACAATGTATTGGCCGTTGCCGGTGCCGCTCGCGAGCATCCGACCGTTCTGATCGTTGGACTTGTACTTTCGATCGCCCTGATGGGCATCGCGGCAAATCTCGTCGCGCGCTTGCTCAACCGCCACCGCTGGATCGCCTATATTGGCCTGCTGATCATCCTCTATGTCGCGCTCGACATGATGTATCGCGGCACCCTGGAAGTCTGGCCTTACATGCAGGGCTAGAAGCGAAGCGCATCGCCTTACAAGGCGGGTCGGCGAAAGCCGGTCCGCCTTTTTGCTTTTTTTGCTGCACCTCCTCGACTCAGGGACTGTTGACAAGCCGTGTGCAGCAAAATCAATCTCGTTGAAAGACGTCTATTCGGGAGGGCTTGAGGTGGCAGACCTGCTGGTGAGCTTGTATTCCAACAAGCTCGATGAGCTAAAGCAGAAGGCCGAAGCGGCTGGCGTGACCATTCGGCCGGCTCTTCCTCCGGAGCTGCATATCGTCGTCGACTGGGTGCGGCTGAACTTCAGCGAGGACTGGGCGAGCGAATGCAATGTTTCCTTTTCGCGTCAGCCCATCGCCTGCCTGATCGCGGTTGAAAACGGTAAATTGCTCGGCTTTGCCTGCTACGACGCCACCGCCCGTGGTTTCTTTGGTCCGACCGGCGTCGATAGCGCCGCCCGCGGCAAGGGCATCGGCCTCGCGCTCTTTTCCGCCTGCCTCCAGACCATGAAAACCCTTGGGTATGCCTATGCCATCATCGGCGACGCCGGCCCCGTCGATTTCTATGCGAAGACAGCCGGCGCCATCGAAATTCCCGCGCCCGACAAGGGCATCTACGAGGGTATGCTGAGAAAGACGTCGAACTAGCCCGAATTCCTTTCAGGCGGCTCAGAGCCCGTAGAAGCGTTCGCCGTTCGATGCCCAGATCTTCTGCTGGTCGGCAGCACTCAGGTTCTTCATGGCATTGCCGAGGGTCTCGATCCAGCGGCTGTAGTCCGCAACGAGATTGACAACGGGCCAGTCGCTTCCGAAGACGAGCCGATCTGAACCGAAGATATCGAAGACAGCCTCCAGATAGGGCTGAAGCCGCTCCGGTGTCCAGTCCGGACCATCCTCGGTGACGATCCCGGAGATCTTGCAATGGACGTGGCGAAGATCACGGAAACGTTCCATGTCGCGCCGCCACGGCTCGAAGTTGCCGCTTCCGATTTCAGGCTTGGCCATGTGATCGACGATGACAGGCAGATCGGGATAACGCTCGATGAACCTGATCGTGTTGAGGATATGCCGCGGCTTGATCAGCGCGTCGAACCGCAGGCCGAGGTCGAGCATGGCGCGGAACGCGGGATCGAGCTCCTTCTTGAGGATCCAGTCGTCTTCCGGCAGGTCCTGAAGGTAGGGACGGATGCTCTTCAGCTTCGGAAAGCGCGCCCAGCCGGCGAGGTCGGCTGCGGCCGTCGGCGCCAAGAGATCGAGCCAGGCAACGACCCCCCTGACGAAATCGCGCCCATCGGCAAGACCAAGAAGGTAGCCGGTTTCATGAACAGAGGACGCGGCGGAGACGAGGACGACGCCCTCGACATTGTTCTTCTCCATCAGCGGAAGGGCATCGCGCGGCCCGTAATCGCGGTACAGCACTTTGTCATCCGGCGACATCCAGAGCGAATAGTAGGGCTCCATCGCCAATGTCCAGAAATGCATATGACAATCGATGCGCCGCATGGCTTCCTCCCTCAAACGTCTGCTCCGCCCGACAAGAGGTTCAGAAAACCAGCCCGATCGCAAGTGCGCCCGGCTCGAAATCGGGTTGAAATATCTTGATTGCGAGTCGCTTTCCTGGGGGTTCAAATCCTGCCCTTCCTGGTTTAGCATCGGTCCATGAGCTTCGAATCCGTCCGCGCCTTTTTCGGCGCACATGCACCCGACATTGAGATCATCGAAACCACCGGCAGCTCTTCGACGGTCGCGCTAGCGGCCGAAGCGCATGGCGTCGAACCTGCGCAGATCGCCAAGACGATCTGCCTGCGGGTCGGCGAAGAGACGATGCTGGTCGTCGCAAGCGGTACGGCACGTCTCGACAACCGGAAATTCAAGGATGCCTTCGGCGGCAAAGGCCGGATGCTGGGACCGGAGGAAGTCCTGGCAGCGACCAGTCATCCGGTCGGCGGTGTCTGCCCCTTCGGGCTACCCGCGCCGATCCCAGTCTATTGCGATATTTCGCTGAAACGCTACGACGAAGTGGTGCCAGCCGCCGGTTCGACAAACTCGGCTGTTCGCATTTCGACGGAGCGGCTGGCCGAACTCACCCGGGCCAAATGGGTCGATGTCTGCCAATAAGTCCGGTCGCAGAACTTCAAATCGCCTAACCAGCGCCTATATGAGTTTCACCGTATGAATTGCACCATGCCGTGGTTGGGCATGAGAGGAGATGAGATGCCGAGTACCGTTTCGCGTCTTGCCAAGTTCGTGGCTATCGCCGCTTTGACGAGCGCTACCATTTTTGCTGCCTATGGCGACGCCGAGGCGCGCCGCGCCGGAGGTTTCGGTGGATTCGGCAGCCGCGGGACGCGCACTTTCCAAGCGCCGCCGGTCACGCGCACCGCGCCGGCTCCGGCCGCGCCGATGGAACGCTCGATGACGCCGCGTCCGCAGACACCCGCCACTGCGCAACAGCCTTTTAACACACAGCGCCCGGGTGGCCTGTTCGGCGGTTTCGGCCGTTCGATGATCGGAGGCCTCATTGCCGGTGGCCTGCTCGGCATGCTGCTCGGCCATGGATTCGGCGGCGGCTTCGGTTTCCTCGGCATGCTGCTGCAGATCGCGCTGATCTTTGGCGCCGTGACGCTTGCCATGCGCTTCTTCGCCAATCGCCGCCAGCCGTCCTACGGTGGAGCCAGTGGCCGGGGCGGTCCGTCTTATAGCAACATGTCGTCGAACAACAATTCGTCGTTTCGCATTCCCACGATCGGTTCCGGCGCCGGCGGCTACCAGCAGCAGCGCAATAATCGGCCGAACGATGAAATCGGGCTCACACAAGCCGATCTCGACCAGTTCGAAGAGCTGCTGACCAAGGTGCAGACTGCCTACGGCGCCGAGGACTACGGCATGCTCCGCAAGCTGACGACGCCCGAAGCCATGTCCTATCTCGCAGAAGAGCTTGGCGAGAACGCCACCAATGGCGTGCGCAACAGCGTCTCCGACGTCAAGCTGCTGCAGGGCGATATTGCCGAAGCCTGGCGCGAAGGCGATCAGGACTATGCGACGCTTGCCATGCGCTATTCGTCGGTCGACGCGATGGTCGACCGCAACACCGGCCGCGTCGTCTCCGGTGACGACAGCCACCCGAGCGAGAGCACCGAAGTCTGGACGTTCACTCGGAGGAATGGCGGCGACTGGAAGCTCGCCGCTATTCAGGGCACCGGTCAGCGCGCAGCCTGAACTATCACCCCTTGAAGGTGTAGTCGGTGATCGACTGCGCCTTCATTTCAATTGAAAAACCGGGATTGGAAGGCGGCATATAGGCGGCGTCCCTGATCACGCACGGATCGAGGAAATGTTCGTGCAAATGGTCGACATATTCGATCACGCGGCCTTCCTTGGTGCCGGACACAGCGACATAGTCGATCATCGACAGGTGCTGCACATATTCGCAAAGGCCGACGCCGCCCGCATGCGGCCAGACCGGTAGGCCGTATTTGGCGGCGATGAGCAGCACCGCCAGCACCTCGTTCAGCCCGCCCATACGGCAGGAGTCGATCTGCACGATGTCGATTGCGCCCTCGGCGATGAACTGCTTGAACATGATGCGGTTCTGGCACATCTCGCCGGTCGCGACCTTGACCGGGCCGATCGCCTCGCGGATCTTCCGATGCCCGGCTACATCATCGGGACTGGTTGGTTCCTCGATGAAGTAGGGTTTGGCGAACGCTAGTTCCTTCACCCAGTCGATCGCTTGGCTGACCTCCCAGACCTGATTGGCGTCGATCATCAGGTAGCGATCCGGTCCAATGACCTCGCGGGCGATGCGCAGGCGGCGGATATCGTCTGCAAGATCGCGGCCGACCTTCATCTTCACGTGGTTGAAACCGGCGTCGATCGCTTCCTGGCAGAGCCGGCGCAGTTTCGCGTCGTCATAGCCGAGCCAGCCGGCGGATGTCGTGTAGGAGGCGTAGCCTTCCTTTTCGAGCGTCGCAATCCGCTCCGCCTTGCCGGCCTCGGCACGTTTCAGGATCGCGACAGCCTCGTCACGCGTCAGAACGTCGGTCAGGTAACGATAGTCGACGATGTCGGCGATTTCTTCCGGACTCATCTCCGCAACGAGCCGCCACACCGGTTTTCCGGCCTGCTTGGCAAGAAGATCCCAGACCGCGTTGACCACCGCCCCGGTCGCAAGATGGATGGCGCCCTTTTCCGGCCCGATCCAGCGGAGCTGGCTGTCGCTTGTCAGATGGCGCCAGAATCTGCCCGGATGGGCGAGAATTTCAGCGAGGTCCGCGCCGAGAACCAGATGCTTCATCGCCTCGATCGCCATGCAGCAGATATCGTTGCCGCGGCCGATGGTGAAGGTCAGACCGTGCCCTGAAAGCTGCGGCTCGTCGGTATCCAGAATGACGTAAGCCGCCGAATAGTCGGGATCCGGGTTCATCGCGTCGGATCCGTCGAGGCTCTGCGAGGTCGGAAAGCGAAGATCAAAGACACGAAGGCCGGTAATGCGGGTCATGGGCTCCTCCCCCGGAGGCTCGGACGATCAGATCGTCCAGCCGCCGTCAATGCAATAGGCCTGGCCGCTGGTATAGGTGGCACCGGCGAGGTAGACGGCAAGATCGGCGATCTCTTCGGGCGTGCCGAGACGGCCCATCGGCTGGCGCGAAATGAAGGCGGCACGCGCTGTCTCATAGTCACCCTGCGCGCGCATGCGGTCCTGCAGGGACGGGCTTTCGACGGTACCAGGGCAGATGGCGTTGCAGCGGATGCCGTTCGCCACGTAATCGGCGGCAACCGATTTCGTGAGACCGAGCACGGCGGCCTTGGTGACGCCGTAGGCAAAGCGGTTCGGCACGCCTTTGATGCTGGAGGCGACGGAAGCCATGTTGATGATCGACCCGTCTTTCCGCTCCAACATGCCGGGCAGCACGGCGCGGATCGTGCGGATCATCGCCTTGACGTTGAGATCGAAGGCGAATTCCAGATCCGAATCCTTCATTTCGAGAATGGACCCGGCGTGCACGAAGCCAGCGCAATTGAAGAGCACGTCGACGGCGCCGATTTCAGCGACCAGCGCCTTCACCGCCTCCTCGTCCAGCACATTGAGCTTGTGCGTCGATATGCCGGTCTCTTCGGCAAGCGCTGCCAGCGCATCCGTATTGATATCCGTTGCGTGGACCTTTGCTCCGGCCTGATGGAACGCAATCGCGCTGGCGCGGCCGATGCCCTGCGCTGCGGCCGTGATCAGGACTGTCTTGCCGGAAAGAGTGATGCTCATGTCTTGGCCTCTTCAGGATCAACAATGCGGGAGGAAGCGCAATCAGCGTTGCGAAGATTCGCAGCAAAGGAAGTGCGACATCCCTACTCCTCCTCCTTGAGCGGTCGGTCGTCTGCATGCGTATCGCACTATCGATAGGAAGCTTGGACGGAAAAGGCAACGATCATCTTTTCCACACCACGGCGTGCCCCGCGGGGGCTACCTTCTTGACGCAGAAAAACGAAAATCCCGAATCTCGGACTTGCGCAACCGGTCGATCTTCTGAATGGTGCTGGCTGAGGAGTACCGGCGCACACGGCTGTCCGGCGATGTAGATTCGGAAGATTTCTTGTGACTGTTTCATCCCCCCGCACCTTCTTGTCGTCCCTGTTCCATGAGGCCGTACGGGCGGCCGACCCGCTGACCGGTATCAAGGCGCATTTGCCCGCAAAGCCAAAAGGCCGCACCGTAGTCATCGGCGCCGGCAAGGGTGCCGCACAGATGGCACGCGCGCTTGAGAGCGTCTGGGACGGGTCGCTCGATGGCGTCGTGGTTACACGTTACGGCTATGGCTGCGAAACGCAGTCGATCGAGATCATCGAGGCTGCTCATCCGGTGCCGGATGCC
Source organism: Rhizobium sp. SVR5-2C (assembly GCF_056755115.1). NCBI lineage: Bacteria > Pseudomonadati > Pseudomonadota > Alphaproteobacteria > Hyphomicrobiales > Rhizobiaceae > Rhizobium > Rhizobium sp. SVR5-2C. The sequence continues at coordinate 43,155 of NZ_JBNDHT010000041.1, forward strand.
GCTGGCCTTGCCGCATCCAAGCGGCTGGTGGAAGCGGCGAAGGACCTGACGCCGGACGATCTGGTGATCGCGCTGATCTGCGGCGGCGGCTCCGCCTTGCTGCCGGCGCCGCCCGAAGGCTTGACCCTCGACGACGAGATTGCGCTGAACGAGATGCTGCTTGCCTCGGGGGCGCCGATTTCGGCGATGAACGTTGTGCGCAAGCATCTGTCCACGATCAAGGGCGGACGGCTGGCCGCTGCCACAAAGGCGCGCGTTGTCAGCCTGATCGTTTCGGACATCCCGGGCGACAATCCTGCGCATGTCGCCTCCGGCCCGACCGTTCCTGACAGCTCGACCCGGCAGGACGCTTTGGAAATAGTCCGCCAATACGGACTGAAATTACCGCAGGCGGCCCTTAACCATCTTGCCTCGCCGCAAGCCGATGCGCCTGGCGCGGACGATCCGATCTTTGCCGGGCATACGCACCATATCATCGCCTCGGCCGGCGTTTCGCTCGAGGCGGCCGCGGCGCTCGCGGGGTCACAGGGCATTACGCCGGTGATCCTCTCGGATTCGATCGAAGGCGAGTCCCGTGACGTCGCGCTGGTGCATGCGGCGATCGCCCGCGAGGTGCTTGGCCATAACCGGCCCTTCGAGAAGCCGGTGGTCATCCTGTCCGGCGGCGAGACGACCGTTACGCTGAGGGCCAAAGGCGGCAAGGGCGGACGCAACGGCGAATTCGCGCTCGCCGCAGCGCTGGCGATCGACGGCCATGACATCCATCTGCTGGCCGCCGATACCGACGGCATCGACGGCTCGGAAGACAATGCAGGCGCGTTCGCCGACGGTTCCACGGTCAAACGCCTGCGTGCCCAAGGCCTCGATCCCCGCCGGCTGCTTGACGCCAACGACAGCTATTCAGGCTTTCAAGCAATCGGCGATCTCTTTGAGACCGGACCGACGGGCACCAACGTCAATGACTTCAGGGCGATTCTGATTCGCTAGGTCCCGGCGGAAGGTGTTCAGCCGCTAACCGCAACTCTACTCTCCCGGCGGAAGGCGTCCGGGCTCTTGAACATCCATTTGCGGAATGCGCGATAGAAGGCGCTGGGTTCGGAGTAGCCGAGCTGTGTTGCGATATCGCCGACCGTCTTCGACGTGTTGAGCAGCATGTCGACGGCAAGGTCGCGGCGTATGTCGTCCTTGATGGCGGCATAGCTCTGGCCTTCCTCGTCGAGTCTGTGGCGCAGCGTGGACGGCGGCATCCGCATTTCGGCCGCGAGGTCCACGAAACTCGACCAGGCAGTCGGAGGCACGCGGCCGAGCCTGCGGCGCACGCTGGCAGCGAGCCCGGCATCGTAGCGGTAGCGCACGAGAATGTTCGCCGGCGCACCGCGCAGGAATTGCTTCAGTGCCTGCTCGGAGCGTGAGACCGGCAGGTCAAGCATGGCGATGTCGAAGCCAAGCCGACTGATCGGCTGGGAGAAACGAACCGGCGCGCCGAAGAAGAGCCGGTAATCGGCCCCTTGTTGAGGTTCGTCGCACCGGAAATCGACCAGCCGGATCGGAATGCGGCGGCCAACCAGCCAACAGGTGATCCCGTGGAGAATGATCCAGTACGTGCGATAGGCGAAAGCCGAGCGCGGCGGACCGGCATCCCTGAGTTCGATCTGTGCCATCCCGTCGCGGATGACGAGTTCGCCCCGTGGATCCTCCAGCACGATATTGAGGAAACGCAGCGCCCGGCGCAAGGCGTGGCCGAGCGTCGGCGCATGCAGCACGCAGTGGCAGAGCAAGGTGAAGCTTCCTCTGCGCATTGGACGTCCGCCCATCCCGAAGAATTCGTCGTCGAGTTCGGCCGCGATCGCGAGCCACAGTGCGCCATAGACTTCGGCCGAGACGGGCTCGTCGACATTCTCCGGCAGGCCGATTGCGGCGAGCATAGCCTCCGCCGGCTTTCCCATCCGGCGGAGGCTTTCGAGCGCTTCCTCGACAAATCCTGGCGCGATCATGCGCCTCTCGATTTCCGCCATTGCCGCCTCCCGGTGTGGCAAAACTGTCCGAAATTATGGAGCAGTTTAGTCATCGCTTGCAATAGTGGGACGACATAGACTCCGTGCTATTCTGGAGGAGCCAATTTGCAGCGCCAAGCGTCTGCAGCTGGCCTAGGCGCTGCATGAGAGGAGCATGTTAGGGCTGTGGGAGGAAATCCATGTTGATCCGTGGCGCAAGCTTTATCGTCACCGGCGGCGGCTCCGGCCTGGGCGCGGCGACGGCGAGGATGCTGGTCGCAGACGGCGCCCGCGTCGTCATTGCCGACCTCAACGACGAAGCCGGTGAAAAGATCGCGGCGGAACTCGGTACGGATGTTCGTTACGTTCATGCCGACGTCACAAGCGCGGAGGATGGCGCAAATGTCGTCGCTGCCGCGCTCGAGGCATTTGGCGGTCTGCGCGGGCTTATCAATTGCGCCGGCATAGCGCCGGCTGAAAAGGTGATCGGGCGCGACGGTCCCCATCGGCTCGAGAGCTTTGCGCAGACGATCGGCATCAATCTCGTCGGCACCTTCAACATGATCCGGCTGGCCGCATCCGCCATCCAGCAAGAGGAACCGGACGCGGAGGGCGAGCGTGGCGTGATCGTCAATACGGCCTCGGTTGCAGCCTTCGATGGACAGGTCGGGCAGGCCGCCTATTCCGCCTCCAAGGGCGGGATCGCGGCGATGACGCTGCCGATTGCCCGCGAACTCGCCCGCCACGGCATACGCGTCGTATCGATCGCTCCCGGCATCTTCGAGACGCCGATGATGGCAGGTATGCCACACGAGGTTCAGGAGGCGCTTGGCAAGAGCGTCCCCTTCCCGTCTCGTCTCGGCCGGCCCGCTGAATTTGCCGCCCTGGTGCGCCATATATGTGAGAACAGCATGCTGAACGGCGAGGTCATCCGCCTCGACGGCGCATTGCGAATGAGCGCCCGCTGAGCGGTCCCTCGGGAGGAAAAGACATGGCATTGCAGGACCCAGTCGTGATCGTCGGCTCGGCGCGCACGCCGATCGGCGGATTTCAGGGTGAACTCCGCGACGCGGCAGCGCCCGAACTTGGGGCAGCAGCGATCCGCGCTGCCCTTCAGCGCAGCCAGGTCGGGCCCCAAACCGTCGACGAAGTCGTCTTCGGCTGCGTGCTTCCTGCCGGCCAAGGGCAGGCGCCGGCAAGGCAGGCGGCGATCGGCGCCGGGCTGCCCTTCTCGACCGCCGCCAGTACCGTCAACAAGATGTGCGGCTCCGGCATGAAAGCCGCGATGATCGCTCACGACCTGATTGCCGCCGGGAGTACCTCCATCGCCGTCGCGGGCGGCATGGAAAGCATGACGAATGCGCCCTATCTCCTCGATCGGGCACGGGGCGGCTACCGCCTCGGCCACGGGCGCGTCATCGACCACATGTTCCTCGACGGGCTGGAGGATGCTTACGACAAGGGGCGGTTGATGGGCACCTTCGCGGAAGACTGTGCAGAGGCCTACCAGTTTACGCGCGCGGCGCAGGACACCTACGCCATCGCTTCGCTGACCCGAGCGCAAAAAGCAATCGAAGCCGGCTATTTCGACGCCGAGGTAACTCCTGTTACCGTCAAAGGCGGCAAAGGTGAGCATGCGGTCGACCGCGACGAGCAGCCGGGCAAGGCGAAGCTCGACAAGATCCCGACCCTCAAGCCGGCATTCCGCGATGGCGGCACCGTGACCGCCGCCAATTCCAGCTCGATTTCCGACGGTGCCGCCGCGCTGGTGCTCATGCGCCGCTCGGAAGCCGACCGCAGGGGATTGCAGCCTCTCGCGACCATCACCGGCCACGCCACCCATTCGCAGGCGCCGAACCTGTTTGCGACTGCGCCGATCGGCGCTCTTGGGAAGCTTGCCGATCGAACCGGCTGGGCGCTTGAGGACGTCGATCTCTTCGAGATCAACGAGGCCTTCGCCGTCGTCGCCATGGCGGCGATGCGTGACCTTGACCTGCCGCACGACAAGGTCAACGTGCACGGCGGCGCCTGCGCGCTTGGCCATCCGATCGGCGCTTCCGGAGCGCGCATCATCGTCACGCTGCTCGCGGCACTCGAGCGCTATGATCTCAAGCGCGGCATGGCGGCCCTTTGCATCGGCGGCGGCGAGGCGACCGCCGTCGCCATCGAGCGGCACTAACGAGAATGGGGAGGAAACGCTTATGATCCTTTCCGATGTGCAGCAGCAAATCCGCGATCTCGCCCGCGACTTCGCCCGCGAGCGCCTCGCGCCGGGTGCGGCTGCCCGCGATCGCGATCACGCCTTTCCCCGCGAGGAACTCAAGGAGATGGGCGAGCTCGGCCTTCTCGGCATGCTCGTTCCGGAAGCCTATGGCGGCTCCGACACCGGCACCGTAGCCTATGCCGCGGCCGTCGAGGAAATCGCCGCAGGCGATGGGCCGTGCTCAACCATCATGAGCGTCCACAGCTCGGTCGGCTGCGTGCCGATCCTGAAATTCGGCAGCGAGGAGCAGAAGCAGCGCTTCCTGCCGAAGCTCGCGAGCGGCGAATGGATCGGCGGCTTCGCGCTGACCGAGCCGCAGGCGGGCTCCGACGCATCCAACCTGCGCAGCCGCGCGCGACGCGACGGCGATCACTATGTCATCGACGGCGCCAAGCAGTTCATCACGTCAGGCAAAAACGGCCAGATGATCATCGTCTTCGCCGTCACCGATCC
>NZ_JBNDHT010000042.1:0-47712 GCF_056755115.1 Rhizobium sp. SVR5-2C
GAGAGGATACAAAATCTTGCCCTTGGCCATCGGCCAAGGCTTAGATTTTGTTGGTGAGGGGGAGCGACCCCGCGCATAACAAACGCCGAAAACCAAGCAAAATCAATCAGCACACCGCCATTTCATCATCGCCCGCAAAATCTGTGACATCATCGTCGTCGTTCCGTCACGGATACACCGCGAGGCGTCGCGGCGAGACGGGACCGGCGCCGGTGCAGGAGAACGACGTAAGCTCCTACATTCGGGGTCCGCAGAAAATGGTCTCCCTCCGGGACGGCGGCCGGGCGCAAATGCCGGCCGGATGATTTCGGACGTGCCTGTGGGGCACACAGACGGACCGGCGGTGCCGGTACCCGAGCAGAGAGACCGGAGTTGCGGATAAAAACCGCCGAACGGGGCGCTGGGAAGCGCCATATACTTCTACTCAACGCGGCAATTTCCAGCGCCCCGTCCGAGTTGAAATGCAGATGCAAAGCACGGGTGGAATCCATCGCGTGAACGGTGCGCCATGGCCTTGACGCATCGGCGGAGCTAAATGTCGTCGTCACCATCCCCGACGCGGGCCAGCGACCCGAATACAACTTCCTGTTATGGATATCGCAAGCTTCTATAGGAAGGCAACGACTCCGAATCTTCTTACGCGCGCCGAGGCAATGGTTATGACTGACACCAACAACAGCTCTTTTCCGATAAAATTCGACGTAGGTGCGAAGGCTGAGCTAAAGGCAGAAATACCTCCTGCCAGCTCTGGCCGATTGCTTGATGCCTTAACAGACATGCTTCGGCCATTTTCAGAGGCGCGCGGCTTAAGGGCCGATCAGATAAGGCTTCAGCGGGAAGATGTTCTAATAGAGATTGCGAAAAAAGTTCGTGAACGAATGATTATCGAAGAGCAACGGCCTCATCCTATCCCATTGCGCATCATGGTGCCCCTTCTGGAAAAAGCTTCCCTGACTGATCCGGGGAGTGACGCACTTATGGATGCATGGGCGCGCTTGCTGCAGTCCGCTTCCCAAGGAGACGGGGCCAACTATGGGCTCTTTGTCGACATTCTTGCGAAACTCGATCCCGTCCATTTGCGCTTCCTAGAGCTTCTGGCGAGAGTAGGTAATAACCCTCCAGATATGTTCGCCCAACGGGAAGTCTTCTTCGTGGAGGAATTCTTGGGCGGTCTCATTTCTAACCTACAAGAGGACCCCACCCTCATCGATAGCGAGGACAAATTCGCAGAGCAGTTCGGCGTGTCGCTGTCGGAGTATTTTAACGTTGCTGGATGTGGCCTCGTCGCTGCAGGGTTGCACTTCCGCCCAGACCGAGAAGATGACGCATACTACGAAGTCGGTGAGGGCATTTCGATTTGGGAGTATCCGGAGGCAGTGCGGGATGCTCTCGAAAGTCTTAACGTCGTCCGCACACACTATGTCCGATTTGAAGCGGAGGACGTATTTGTCTGGATCAGTTACTGCGTTCTAACCTACTTCGGGCTTGAATTTTTCGACCATTGCCATCCGCCCCGCCTCGGGTCCACCGAATTGAAGAGGGAACTAGGGGAGCTGGAGAGAGGAGATTGATATTAGTTTTCGTGCGTCGACGGCGGGCGAGGCGTGCCGTGGTAGCAAGCGCCTTCAGCCTTACAAGCGAGCGCTAAGACAACGACATTATCTTGGTTTCTATTTCCAAATGAAGTTGCGCGCCGTGCCATCCGATTTTGCAGGCTACATGCCTATGCAACGTATCGAGATGACACAAATCTCGTGCTTGCAGTTGATCGCGATGGACGAACGCGGCATAGCTGCATTATGTACGTTAAGACAATCTCCGCTAAGGCCCGTCAATGGTGAACTATATCGAAGCCTCCTCCGCGCCGCCGAAGAATACCGGCGCCATCAGGCTCTACGGCCCCGAGGCCTTCGAAGGCATGCGCAAGGCGTGCCAGCTTGCAGCGCGCTGCCTCGATGAACTCGCCGCGGTCGTCGAGCCGGGTCTTCCGACCGACGCGATCGACCGGTTCGTCTTCGAATTCGGCATGGACAACGGCGCCTATCCGGCGACGCTGAATTATCGCGGCTATACCAAATCCACCTGCACCTCGATCAACCATGTGGTCTGCCACGGGATTCCCGACGCAAAGCCGCTGCGCGAGGGTGACATCGTCAATATTGACGTCACCTACGTGCTCGACGGCTGGCATGGCGATTCCAGCCGCATGTACCCGGTCGGGCAGATCAAGCGTGCCGCCGAACGGCTCCTCGAAGTCACCCATGAGGCGCTGATGCGCGGGATTGCCGCCGTCCGTCCGGGTGCGCGTACCGGGGCCATCGGCGAGGCGATCCAGACCTATGCCGAAGCGCAGCGCTGCTCGGTCGTTCGCGATTTCTGCGGCCATGGCGTCGGCCGCCTCTTCCACGATTCGCCGAACATCCTGCATTACGGCCGCGCCAACGAGGGCCCGGAGCTTCGCGAAGGCATGATCTTCACCATCGAGCCGATGATCAATCTCGGCCGGCCGCATGTAAAGGTCCTCGCCGACGGCTGGACGGCGGTGACCCGCGATCGGTCACTCTCGGCGCAATATGAACACACGGTCGGGGTCACGGCCAATGGCTGCGAAATCTTCACGCTTTCGCCCGGCGGCCTCGACCGGCCGGGCCTGCCGCTGAACGGGTGAGTGCCGATGGCGAAGGGTCCTGTTTCTCACACGAACGACGAACTGCCTTTCGACCTGGACCACTCACCTGCCGACGAGCGGCAGTTCTTTGCCGATCAGCCGGTCAAGCCCTCCGCACTGAGGAAGCAGGCGCTTCCTGCGGCACTGTCGAAGGAGGAGCACTATCACGGCCATCGCGAGCGGCTGCGCGGCCGCTTCCGCGATCATGGCGACACCGCGCTTGCCGATTACGAAGTGCTCGAACTGCTGCTGTTCCGGCTGATCCCGCGGCGCGACACGAAGCCGATCGCCAAGGCGCTGCTCGATCGCTTCGGTTCGCTGGCTGGCGTCTTCGGTGCTCCGGCGTCGCTTCTGCAGGAGGTCAAAGGCGTCGGCGAGGCCGTCGCGCTGGACATCAAGCTGATTTCCACGGTCGCCCATCGCACCTTGAAAAGCGAACTCAAGGGCAAGCAGGTACTAGGCTCCTGGTCCTCGGTGATCCAATACTGCCATGCCGCCATGGCGCATGAGGCGCGCGAGCAGTTCCGCATCCTGTTCCTCGACAAGCGCAACGCCCTCATTGCCGACGAGGTTCAGGGCCGCGGCACGATCGACCATACGCCGGTCTATCCGCGTGAGGTCGTCAAACGTGCGCTCGAACTCTCGGCGACGGCCATCATCCTCGTCCACAATCATCCGTCTGGCGATCCGACGCCATCGCGCGCCGACATCGACATGACGAAGCTGATCGTGGAAACGGCCAAGCCGCTCGGCATCGCAGTCCATGATCACATCATCATCGGCAAGGATGGCCACGTCAGCCTGAAGGGTCTTCGGCTCATGTAAGCGCTGGGAGAGCCACCGTTCAGGTGGCTGTCAGCTTCGGCTCGCAAAGAGCTGATGCTGCCTCACCGGCAGCGTTTGCGAGCCAGAGGCAGCCGATGACCACAACGCTATTTCCGCGCCGATTTCGCCTTTACGGCAAGGCGGCGCTACGGCTCTTCGGGTTGTTTTTGCTGATCATTGGCGGTTACTACGTCTTTCTGCAGGTGACCAACAACTTTGCAACGGTGGTTGCCGGCGAAGTCTACCGCTCGTCGCAGCCGTCGGCCGAGGCGATTGCACAGTTCGAAAAGCAGTACGGCATCAAGACGATCATCAACCTGCGCGGCGAATCCGGCAAGTCAAAATGGTATGTTGACGAAGTCGAGCAGGCAAAGGCGTTGAACATCAGCCATATCGATTTCCGGATGTCCGCCGGACGAGAACTGACTGCCGAACAGGCTGAAGAACTCATCGCCATCATGCGGAATGCGCCGAAACCCCTTTTGATCCATTGTCAGGCCGGCGCCGACCGGACGGGGCTCGCCTCCGCTCTCTACCTTGCCGCCGTGGCCGGAAAGGGCGAAGCCTCTGCCGAGAGCCAGTTGTCGCTCCGCTTCGGACACGTGCCCTTCTCGTTCAGCCGCGCTTTCGCCATGGACCGGACTTTCGAGAAAATGGAACCTTCCCTCGGGTTCGGAGTTCAGGACACGAACTCATAAGACAATTTGTAACGTTGACCAGCTACGCTTGGACGACATATTGCGCTGCAATATGATTCCAAACTCCAATCCAGGGCTGAGCGATGTTCCCTTATGATCTCATTGTTGTAGGCAGCGGCCCGGCGGGGCGGCGCGGCGCCATCCAGGCCGCGAAGCTCGGCAAGAAAGTCCTGGTCATCGAACAGGGCAAGCGCGTTGGCGGCGTTTCCGTGCATACCGGCACCATCCCTTCCAAGACGCTTCGCGAGACGGCGCTTAATCTGTCGGGCTGGCGTGAGCGCGGCTTCTACGGAAGGGCCTATCGCGTCAAGCAGGAGATCAGCGCCGAGGACCTGCGCCGCCGGCTGTTGATCACGCTCGACCACGAGGTGGAGGTTCTCGAACATCAGTTCGCCCGCAACCGGGTCCAGCATATCAGGGGCAAGGCAAGCTTCATCGATGCTTCAACGCTGCAGGTGATCAAGGATGACGGCGAGGTCCTCCAGGTGACCGGAGCGAGCATCCTGCTGGCCGTCGGCACGAAGCCATTCCGCCCGGACTATATCCCGTTCGACGGCAAGACGGTCATCGACAGCGACGAGCTTCTCGACCTGGAGGAGCTCCCACGTTCCATGATCGTCATCGGCGCCGGCGTCATCGGTATCGAATATGCGACGATCTTCAGCGCTCTCGATACGGCGGTTACAGTGATCGACCCTAAACCGACCATGCTCGACTTCATTGACAAGGAGATCGTCGAGGACTTCACGTACCAGCTTCGCGACCGCAACATGAAGCTTCTGCTCGGCACCAAGGCTGACAAGGTGGAGAAGCTCGACAACGGCAAGGTGCAGCTGACGCTGGACAACGGCCGGCACATCGCCACCGACATGGTACTCTTCGCCGCCGGACGCATGGGCGCCACCGACACGCTCAATCTGCTGGCGATCGGCCTCGAAGCCGACAGCCGCGGGCGTCTCAAGGTCAATCCGGAGACGTTCCAGACATCCGTGCCGCATATCTACGCGGCAGGCGACGTCGTCGGCTTCCCGAGCCTTGCCTCCACTTCCATGGAACAGGGGCGCATTGCAGCACGCGTGGCCATCGGCGCGGTTGCTAAGGAGCCGCAAAAATATTTCCCCTATGGCATCTACGCCGTTCCCGAGATTTCAACCTGCGGTTTGACGGAAGAGGAAATGAAGGAGCGTGGCATTCCCTACGAATGCGGCATCGCCCGTTTTCGGGAGACGTCACGCGGCCACATCATGGGCCTCGACACCGGCCTGCTGAAGCTGATCTTCTCGCTGAAGACGCGGCGGCTGCTCGGTGTTCACATCGTCGGCGAAGGCGCCACGGAACTCGTCCACATCGGCCAGGCCGTGCTCAACCTCAAAGGCACGGTCGAATATTTCGTCGAAAATACCTTCAATTATCCGACACTCGCCGAAGCCTACAAGATTGCCGGCCTCGACGCCTGGAACCGCATGGGCGACATCAAGTCCGAGTTGTGATGGTCGTCGCTCAGGAGGCTTTCACGGCATACCTGCGAGACGGTGCGGCAGGTCCCGCGCCCTTAAGACGTCGAGATCCCTGAGGCGGCGCTATTGCTGTCCAGCAGAGAGCTGCTGTGGAGCAGAGATGGTCGCGGTTTTGAGCAGCACTGCGACTTGCAGCGTATCGAGGAACTCCACCACCTCAATCACCTTGCCATTGTCAAAGGTGATCTTGTCCATGATCTCGGTGTCGAAGTCCGTGGAAACATGGCGCATATGCCCCTCGCGATGGACGAGTGCGACATCGCCGTCGATATGGACGTCGACGAACTTCAGGTCCTTCATCTCCCACGTGTCGATGAAGTGCCGCATCGCCTCGCGAAGGGCAGCACTGCCGACAACCGGATCCGTCAGTTGCGCCAGATGCCGGTTTCCGGCGACGCGGAAGACGCAATTGTCACCGAAGAACGACATGAGCCTGTCGAGGTCGCCCTCACCTCTCGCCTCGTAAATCTGCTTCACAATGTCCTTTAAGTCAGCGCCGGAAGTCATCGCCAAAACCCTCCCCTGGCAGCATCCCTCAGCTTGCATCCGATTTCCCTAAAATGCAACCAGATGGTGAGTCATGCATGTGGGCCGGAACTCTGACCGCCATTCAGTTTGGCAGCACCCCTTCCGGCGCCAACCAATCCAGTTCGGTGAGCGCCGCCAGCAGATGTTGGGCGACCGCTTCGTTGCCTTCCTGCACGGCAATTTCATAGGCTGTGAGGCAGTAACGGACGAGCGGCTTGGTCAACGCCGGTTCGTCGGAAACGGGACAGATTATGCCCGCATAAAGTTTCGGGAGGCCGTTACGATCGCGGAAGCAACGGCCGAAGACCATGACATAGGAGTAGCAGCCATCGGCTTGCGCAACACGATAGCTCTGCTGCTCCGGCTGTGCAGTGTCGATCGCCTTTTGGATCTCGGCTGCGACGCCCGCGCGGTCTTCAGGGTGGATTCGCTCCAGATAAGTTTCCAGCGGCAATCCGCATTCCGTCGCCTTGCGATAAAGGCCGAACATTTCCGCGACGGCGGGATCCGCATAAACCTGATCGGTAGCCATTTCCCACGTGAAAAATCCCGATTCCGCTGCGTCGTCGTTCGGGGAATCCGATGCAAAAGCGCTGCTCTGGAACGTCAAGTGCTTCTCCCAAATCGATAAAATTTATAGCTGCAACCGAGGGGGCTGCGAGCGGTTAAAATGGCAAATCAAAAACAGCCCCGGTACGAGGTACCGGCGGCCAACAAATAAAGGCAAACAAAAAGCCCTGCCGAAAACCAGCAGGGCCGTGCTTTTTAATCGAGGCTAGCGATTACTCGGCGGCGCCTTCGGCGTCCTTCTTCTTCGAAGCAGCCTTCTTTTTCGGAGCTGCTTCCTCGCCTTCGGAAGCTTCAGCCTTGGCGGCTGCCTTCTTCTTCGGAGCAGCCTTCTTGGCGTCCTTTTCGGAGCCTTCGCCTTCTTCGTCAGCGAGCAGCTCTTCCTTGGTGACCTTCTTGTCCGTGACGTCAATCTCGGTCAGCAGGTGATCGATGACCTTTTCTTCGAAGATCGGCGCGCGGATCGAAGCAGCAGCACCAGGCTGGCTACGGAAGAACTCCATGATCTGCTTTTCCTGGCCCGGATACTGACGCAGCTGCTCGTAGATCGCGCGCTGCATCTCGTCTTCGCTCACTTCCACGCTGGCCTTTTCGCCGATTTCAGAGAGGACGAGACCGAGGCGGACACGGCGCTCAGCGAGCGTCCGGTATTCTTCCTTGGCCTTCTCTTCGGTCGTGTCCTCGTCCTCGAAGGTCTTGCCGGACTGGGCGAGATCGTTGGTCACCTGGCTCCAGATGCCGTTGTATTCGGCTTCGACGAGCGACTTCGGCGTTTCGAACTTGTACATCTCGTCGAGCTGGTCAAGGATCTGGCGCTTGACCTTCTGGCGGGTCAGCGAGCCGTACTGGGATTCGATCTGGCCGCGAACGATTTCCTTCAGCCGGTCAGCCGATTCCAGGCCGAGCTTCTTTGCCAGCTCGTCATTGATTTCCACGTCGGCCGGGGCAGCGACGTCCTTCACGGTAACGTCGAAAGTGGCTTCCTTGCCGGCCAGGTTCTTCGCCGGATAATCGGCCGGGAAGGTCACGGTGATGGTCATTTCGTCGTCAGCCTTGACGCCGACGAGCTGGTCTTCGAAGCCAGGGATGAAGCGGCCGGAGCCGAGGACGAGTTCGGCGCCCTGATCGGTGCCGCCTTCAAAAGCTTCGCCATCGACCTTGCCGACGTAATCCATCGTGACGCGGTCGCCGTTTGCAGCCTTGCCCTTCTTGCTTTCGTAGGACCGGGCGCTTTCAGCGACCTTGAGAACCTGTTCGTTGACTTCCTCGTCGGAGATATCGACGACTTCGCGGGTGATCTTGATGCCCTTGACGGACTTCAGTTCGATCGGCGGCAGAACTTCGTAGGAGAGCGTGAATTCGAAGTCCTTCTGAGCGGCGAGGATCTGTTCTGCCTCGTCCTTGTCTTCGGTCATCGCGATTTCCGGCTGCGTGGCGGACTTTTCGCCGCGCTCGGACAGGATGGCAGTTGGCTGCTCGCGAACGATCTCGTTGACGAGGTCGGCCATGATGGACTTGCCGTAGACCTTCTTGAGGTGGGCAACCGGAACCTTGCCCGGACGGAAGCCATTGATGCGCACCTTGTCCTTTACGTCGGCAAGGCGCTCGTTCATCTTGGTTTCCATGTCCTTGGCCGGGATTACGACCTTGATTTCGCGCTTCAGCCCTTCAGCGAGCGTTTCGATAACCTGCATGTCTTCCTACCTTCATTTCATGGCGGCCGTGCCCAGACGCCGTTCGTTTCGATGAGCACGACGCCGGAAAATTGCCGGGCGTGGCTTGTTCTCAATTCTTATTCATTCCACCCGAGGCGGAACGGCGCTTTTCTGCCGGGTAATCGAGGGACACCTGTTTCCGGTCCCCCGCCTGCAAGCCAGCTTTGGTGCGGGTAGAGAGACTTGAACTCCCACGCCTTGCGGCACCAGAACCTAAATCTGGCGTGTCTACCAATTTCACCATACCCGCGTTCTCAAAAACCGCATGCATATGCCTGCACATGAGGCCTTCCGGAGCGCGGCGTCTCTATATCACCCGATTTGGAGGAGGCAAAGGAAAAATGAAGGGCAAATGACAGGGATTTTAAGGGTGCACAGCGGCTTTCAGCGAAGTTAGTAGAGCGGCTCCTCATAAGATGGCTTGCCGTCCACAAGCAGGCTGCGGATCTGTGCCGTGCCATCGCCCGATACGCGGGCCGCAATCGAAACGTTGCCGTTCTGCCGGGCCTCCTCCAGCGGCTTGCCCTGGCCCTCCGGCACATAGTAGCGCTCGATCCCGTATTCGAGGCGAATGTCGTCCGTTGCATTCACAGCGTAGTTATAGAAAGGACGGCTCTTGAGCACGACGCTTTCGGCTCCTTTCGGAAGCGGTTGGAACGACGATTCGGCGATCCCCCAGAAGCCATCCGGCTGCTTTCTCAACCGGACCCACATCGTTTGCTCGCCCGCTTCGGCAGGCAGCGGGCCAACAACCGTTCGCGCCGGCACCGACGAAATTTCGTAATTTAGCACGACATAGTCGCCGCGCAGGAAATCGCGCGGATCGACAGGAGCGGTTTTCAGCAGCACTTCGGCGCCGCTGCGCAGGATCTCCGCGCGGCTTTCGATCACATAGCCCAGAATGATCGTTTGAAGCGACGCAGCGATGACTGCGGCGATGAGATAGCCCCTGGCCAACCGAAGCTTATACGAGAATTCGCTCATTGGACCACCTCGGCGGAGTTCGCGGCGAAGCGCCGCTCAAGCCGGATCACCACCCAGGCGACAACGGCCACGAGCAGCCCGGACAGGAGGAAGAGGCTTGATGTTCCGAGTATGGAGCCGACCGTCACCGAAGCAAGGTAAAAGATCTCGCCAGCGAACATGGCGTAGGCAAGATAGCGCACCGCGCCGTTGTCCCGCCCCTGAAATGCGATCGCGAGCACGGCCGCGGCAAGCGTCAGCACGCCGAGAAGCACGAGCCTCCAGCCGTCATCCGCCTGCATATGAAGCAAAAGGAGCCCGATGGCGGCAATCAGGAAGGCGTAGAAGGCTGGGGCAGCGCCGGCACTTCTGACAATACGGGAATTGCGCAGTGGCGGCACGCTGAGTGCGAGGAAGACGGCCATTCCGCAAATTGCGAAGGCAAGCGCGACGGCGATACGCTCATCCAATGTATGAAGCCAGGTGAGCCAGCCGACGACGAGCAGATAGGCCAGATGCCGGGCGCGATCAGCTCCGGTGAAGCGGACCAGCGCGATGGTGATCAATGCCATGATCGGTGGCGCCCATGGATCGACGCCAACCCAACGCGTGTCGAAGGCCGATAGATAGACCGCAAAGGAGCCCCAGGACAGAAAGCCTGCCGTGGCGGTGACGGCACTCGACCTGAACAGTGCGGCGGTAACTGCCGCAACCGCGAACCATAGATACATGACCGTCTGCTCGTCGCCCGACAGATGATACATCTGCCCGATGAGCGAGATCGCGCCGCCGAAGCTCAAGGCGCCGATAACGAGCAGGCCGCTCGCTACAGCCGACGCCCCGCGCGCCAGGAAGTACGCAGCACCGAGATAAACGGCCCAGATCAGAGCCAGGATCGCGCCGACGCGGATCAGTCGCGGGATCGCCTCCCAATTGGACGCGACAAGCAGCAGGACCGCAGCAGCCAGAAGGATTGCGGCGAGCACCATCAGCACATTGCCGAGACTGAAGCTCGCGGGGCGACTGTCATACTCCCCAAGCAACAGTTCGACCGTCGTTTCGGTTAGAAGACCCTTCTCGACCCAAAGCGAAAGATCCCGCTCCAACCGGCCCCGATACATTGCTACCTCCGTCCCAACGGCTTCCTAAATACCGTTATAAATGGCGGAGCGTCTTTCGCAATCTCCCTGCCCGAACACTCAGGACTTGCCCATGCTAAGTTGGGAGCGATTATTCATTCTGCGTTAACGAGACCGGAGCTAATATTACGGCGTAAGCTAAGGCATGCGCAGAGTGCATGACCACCATGATGATATTGCACTGCACAATAATGACTGACGCTATTATATAGATAGCTAACAAGCACGGGCGTGGCGGCCCGGCCCGGTTTACCGGAAGCCTGCGGACATAAGTCCGTAACGAAATTCGGAGAGCGCCCTCCTCCTCCCAGCGCTCCCGATAGACTGGCAACACTCCTCCTCCCAGTTGTCAGTCACTCAAACGAGCCCACCGGATCCTCCCCGGTGGGCTTTTTGTTTGGCCTCCAGGAGGGTTTTCAAGCACCACTCGCCCCAAGCCTCGGGATGGCCATTCTGCCTATTCATTGACCAGCAGGCCGCGAAACACTTCAATTCTTCTGCAGAGAATTGCGCGCCATGCATAGGTGGAATGAAATCTTGTCTCTGTTAGGTCTGTGCGGCGCAACATATATACCACTCATCCAATAGAGGTCAGCGCCGATCGGCGGCAGCTGGCAGATCGCAAGCCCTAGGAAAGGGGACCCAAAATGAACTTCGCACGCTCTTTCAATAACTGGCGCAAGTACCGTCAGACGGTTACTGAACTCGGCCGCATGACCAACCGCGAATTGCATGACCTCGGCATCGACCGTTCGGACATCCATCGCGTTGCTCGCGAGGCAGTGGCCCGCTAATTCAGGCGATCAGGGTCCTCCCAAGCTGATCTCCTTTTTCAAAAACGCCCGGTGCTTCGGCAACGGGCGTTTTCTTTTGCCGAGATTTCCGCTTCCTCGATGGTTGCGGCGAAAATTCTCCGCATGTCTACGGCTCAAGAAATGCCTCTTGCGTATTTATCGTGCACATCCTGCACAAATGCATAGCAGATGCATTTTCTTTGCACTGCACAATATCGCAGAGAGCTACTATATGAATGGCAAGCGCAGAGACGGCGATGGCGCCGTCCGCGAAGCAACATTCTAAGGAAGACGACAATGAACCCGATCCGCATTGCAAAGAGCTGGATTAGCTATCGCCGTACGATCAGCGAACTCGGCAACCTTTCGAACCAGACGCTTGCCGATATCGGCATCACCCGTTACGACATCCGCAACATCGCATCCCGCTCGTTCCGTTAATCGCTTCGAGCGTGATACATCAAAAACGGCGCCGCTTTGGCGCCGTTTTCGTTTAGACACTGCCGCGGTATATACCTTGCTATACTCTTGATGGGGCGGAGAATTACTCCTGACCAAAACATCACACTTTTTAATATACTTAAATCACTATGACTCTCTCAACGCATCCAAACTATTTAAGGTTGATGATATAGCGCATCGAGCATCATCCCCTATGCCAACGATGGGTTATTTCTAACTGATTACCCTGCTGGACCCAACGAAGTAGGTGTTTAATCCGGGTAGCAAGGGTTGTATTTCCATCTGCTTGAGCTTCGGCGCAGTCCGCCCCACGTCGGGATGGCAGGCGGACGAGAGGGTGGCTGCCGGGTTCCCCGCACGAGCAATATCCGTGGCTGTGGACGCCGGTGGCAAAGCGCCGGCATCGGTGAGCGCGGACCCTGAAATTGTTTGGATTGGACCGGTGGATCACCGGCGGGTTTGATGAGGTCGCCCGTTTCGCACGACCAGCGCTGATGGCGGAAAGACCGACGACTTAGTTCCGCCACCTGCCCGAGCCGTTAGCCTCGTTGTTGAAGAAGCGCGAGGCGGCCTCTGTACGGTTTCGTACATTCATCTTCTTGTAGATGTTTCGCACGTGCACCTTCACTGTATTCTCAGAGAGATGCAGCTCATCGGCGATAATCTTGTTTTGCGTGCCCTTGCAGATCAGATCCAGGATCTGTACTTCGCGCGTGGTGAGCGCGGAGAGATCGCCCTGGCGAAGCTTGAGCGCACCCGCTCCAGCCGCCGCAACGGACTTTGTCTCGTAGAGCGACTTCTCCGGTTGCCCGGCCTGGTTGGTGAGCCGGTTGAGCAATGCCGAAGGGAAATGCTCGCCGCCCTTCATCAGAAGGTCGACCGCCGCCATGAAAACGTCCAGGCGAAGATTGAGCGGCAGCACGCCGTCGATAACTCGCGCCTCAACAAGCCGGTTGACATAGGGCTCCAGCATGTCGATCGCTTCAATGACCAGGCCGATCGATGTCGAGGGGTGACTTTGCCGTACGATCTGAAGCGCCTCGTTAAGCTCGGAACCCGGTATATGGTAGAAGAGCACGAGCTTGGCTTCGTTGGCTTCATTCTCCAGCATGGCCTTTGAATAGCCTTTGCTGACGACTTCGCAGTCTGCAAATTTCTTTGCCAAAGCCTCTGCCAGACACTCAGAGAACAAATCTGCGTTCGCAATAACCAGTATGATGTCTCCGGCCGGGCCGAACTTTCGGCTTTGGTCGGCATCCCCCGTCTTTGACGCCGTCATGAACATTTACGCCTCCCCTGGCGCTACACGTTACAGATGCCTCTGAGCAATCGCTGCGAAGATGTTCCAATTGGTGTGGTTTCAGGTTTCTGCGGTAGTTAGTTAGACATTTCTTAATTATCGTAATATGAACAGGCCGGGAAGGAAATGGCCCAAAAGTGTTAGTTTTTGTGAATCATCAGTAATATTTCTTAGTGTTACGGTTGCATTTTGCTTATTTAAGACTGAAATCCGCGTATGTCTCTCAGTATTCTTACTAAGAAATGGTATCCGTACTGTGATAATAAATCAAAAGCTATTTTGGTATTTCGCTTGCGTCTGCATGAATTGAAGATCTTCTTACTGAAGAAGCGGCTCGCAATGTTGAGCATGTAAAACTGGCGGCTCAGCAAGGGCGCCCCTTAGAGATAACAAGAAGGTTCTGGGGTATTCCTCATCGAAACGGCACACATGCCGACGGCGTCCTCACGGAGACCAGCAGGCAAAAAACGGCCGCCCTGAGCCCTGCTTTTTTACTGCGGGAGTTTCCTGTTTTCGCCAGGCGTGATATCAGCCGCGCATGAACAAGACCTCTTCCTATACTCCCATCCATGTCGTCGGCGGCGGGCTTGCCGGCTCCGAAGCTGCGTGGCAGATCGCAACGGCCGGCGTGCCGGTCATCCTGCACGAGATGCGCGGCGTGCGCGGCACGGATGCCCATAAGACCGACGGCCTTGCCGAACTCGTCTGCTCCAATTCCTTCCGCTCCGACGATGCGACGAGCAATGCCGTCGGTGTCATCCATGCGGAAATGCGCATGGCGAATTCGCTGATCATGGCGTGCGCGGACAAGCATCAGGTGCCGGCCGGCGGCGCGCTCGCCGTCGATCGCGACGGTTTTTCGGACGCGGTGACGAAGGCGATCCATGAGCATCCGCTCATCACCATCGTGCGGGAGGAGATAACGGGACTGCCGCCGAAGGAATGGGACCTGGCGATTGTTGCCACCGGGCCGCTGACGGCCCCGTCCCTCGCTGCTGCAATCCAGGAAGAAACGGGTGCGGACGCGCTTGCCTTCTTCGATGCGATCGCCCCGATCGTCTATCGCGACAGCATCGATATGGATATCTGCTGGTATCAATCGCGCTACGACAAGGTCGGTCCCGGCGGCACCGGCAAGGACTATATCAACTGCCCAATGAACGAAGAGCAGTACAACGCCTTCGTCGATGCGCTGATTGCCGGCGACACCGTGGGCTTCAAGGAATGGGAAGGCACGCCCTATTTCGACGGGTGCCTGCCTATCGAAGTGATGGCGGAACGCGGCCGTGAGACGCTGCGCCACGGCCCGATGAAGCCGATGGGACTGACGAACACGCACAATCCGGCGGTGAAGGCCTATGCGGTCGTGCAGTTGCGCCAGGACAACGCGCTCGGCACGCTCTACAACATGGTCGGCTTCCAGACGAAGCTGAAATATGGTGCCCAGGCTGAGATTTTCCGGATGATTCCGGGCCTGCAGAACGCCGAATTCGCCCGCCTCGGCGGCCTGCACCGCAATACCTACATCAACTCGCCGACGCTGCTTGATCCGTCGCTGACGCTGAAGTCCCGGCGCGGACTGCGGTTTGCAGGACAGATCACAGGCTGCGAAGGCTATGTCGAAAGCGCCAGCGTCGGACTGCTGGCCGGGCGCTTCGCCGCCGCCGAACGCAGGGGCGAGGCGGTTTCGCTGCCTCCAGCAACGACCGCTCTCGGTTCGCTGCTCGGCCACATCACCGGCGGGCATCTCGTCACCGACGAGGAACCGGGCAAGCGTTCCTTCCAGCCGATGAACATCAATTTCGGTCTCTTCCCGGAACTGCAGCCGGGCTCCATCGTCAAGCCGGAAGGCGTCAAGCGCTTCCGCGGCAAGGACAAGACCATCATGAAGCGGCAGCTGATCGCCAAGCGGGCGCTTGCCGATTGTGCCGCATGGCTCGGCCAGAGCGTGCCTGTTGCAGAGAGCGCTTGAACGTTATTGAGTGTTGGCTGCCGGCTTTTCTGCCGGCGGCAGCGCAAGATCGGCATCGGCGACGTAGTTGCCGAGCAGCCAGAGCGCCACTTCTGAGGCTTCCTTGGCGGAAGCGAATTCCAAGGCGCCGTTGTGATGCGGGTGATCGAGGAAATCGATGACCAGCCCCCTGCCCGTTTCAGAACTGACTACCCGCACCCTGCCCGGCTCGAGCACGTGGCAGGAAAAATGCCGGTGCATGTTGCGCATGAAGCCCGCCTTGTTGTCATGCAGGCGAACGAAAACCACCTGGCCGTCGGCGGTCGCCTGGAGTTGGCGGATTGCCTCGTTTGGAAAGGCGCGGTTGAACTCCAGAATGGCGAGGCCGGTGTCTCGAAAGCCCTCCTCATCCTTGTTCCGGACAGCCATTCGGGTGGCGACGAAGGCAAGGAGAACCACGAGGGCGAACAGAATGCACCAGACGATAATGCTCAACGCCGTTTCTCCAATTCCAGCTTAGCGGTCATTCACCCCTAGCACTCCAGGCTTGCGCGAGTGTGAACAGGCTAGGGCCTGACCCTAGATCTTCCTGCGCATCAGCGCCAAGGTCATGCTCAGCTGCCGGCGCCATTGCGGCGGCTGCAGCGACTGCTCGAAGACCGAGGCACCGGCCTTTTGGGCCTTCATCAGGACCGGCCCGGCAAGCGTAGCTGGCAGGAAGGCCGGGACAACGGCCGGTGGGAGCGCGACAGCGCGGGCTCTTGCCAGATGATCGCGGCCGAGACCTGCGAAGGCTTCGATCGCGGCCGAAATGCGTGCTTTATCCTTGCCTGCGAGGAAGCTGTCGCGGTCGAGCCCCGTGGCGCTCAGGATTTCGAGCGGAATGTAAAGCTGCCCCCGATGGCGGTGCAGCGGCATCAACAGCAGCATGCCGGCGACCGCCTGCGCAACGCCCGCATGGCCCGCCGCCTCGGCAGATTTCGCGGCCTCTTCCGCTGACAGGACAAGGCTCGCAAGCTGAATCAGCGCCGATGCCGTTTCCCCGGCATAGCCTTCCAGCGACGTGCGTGTTTCCATCGGGTCGTCGTAGAGATCGAAGATGCGGGCATCGACCATGTCGACCAGCGTCTGGCGTGGCAGGCGGTGTGCCTCGATCGCGCTCAACAAGGCTGCGCCGACAGGATTGGCCTGCGTGGAGCCGTGGGCGCTACCCTCCAGGAGATCGCGCCAGTATTGCATGCGGACTTCGCCGGGCAGCGGCTCGTGCACCAGATCGCGAACGCGCGCGAGTTCGGCATTGAAGGCGTACAGGGCTGCAAGCGCACCGCGCTTGTCCTCGGGAGACAGCAGGCAGGCCAGATAGCGGTCGCGATCGCTGTCTCGCAGCATTGCCAGGCAGATGTCCTGGTTGCTCATCGGCTTGTCCGTCATTGGTCAGACCGCGATCAGAGCCGCTGCGACGGCGCGGGATTCTGCAAGCATGATGTTGAAGGTGCGGACAGCTGCGCCAGTGCTCATCGGGTCGGAAGAGATGTCCAGAGCCTTCAGCCTATCCTTCAGCTCCTGCGGCAGCCGGCGGAGCTCTGTGCCCGTGCCGACCAGCAGAACTTCAATGTCTCCAGCCTCTGCCAGCACCTTCTTGAAATTCTCGACCGAAAGCGGCTTCGACATGTCCATATCCCAGCCGTAGACGCCGGAGGGAAGGCATAGGATGGAGCCGCGATGGGACATGTCGGCAAAGCGAAAGCCGCCGTTGCCGTATGCGTCGATGGGAGCGCGGCCGGGGAAATGCGCCTCGCGGATTTCTATGCCTCTAGCCATGACTACACTGGGGCCTTTCCGGATCTTTCGTCGGCTGCCGCGTCCTCATCCTCATCGAAAGCTTTCGGCCGAAGCCTGAAGAGGATCAACACCGGCGCGGCAATATAGATGGAGGAGAAGGTGCCGACGGCAACGCCGAAGAACATGACCAGCGAGAAGGATCGAATGACCTCGCCGCCGAAGAGAACAAGCGCAAGCAGCGCAAGCAGCGTCGTAGCCGCCGTCAGGATCGTGCGCGACAGCGTCTGGTTGATCGAGGCGTCGATGAGGATCGGCAGCGGCATCTGCGGGTAGCGCCTGAGGTTCTCGCGCATGCGGTCGTAAACGACGACTGTATCGTTCAGCGAGTAGCCGACGATAACAAGCAAGGCTGCGATACTTGTCAGATTGAATTCAATGCCGGTGACGACGAAGAAACCGAGTGTCAGAATGACGTCGTGCAGTGTCGCGACGATCGCACCGATCGCGAATTGCCATTCGAAACGGAGCCAAATGTAGATGACAATGGCGGCAAGCGCGGCAAGGATGCCGAGTGTTGCAGTCTTCGTCAGCTCACCGGAAACCGCGGGGCCGACAACTTCGACGCGGCGGAAATCATATTGATCCGCGAGCTCGCTGCGCACGAGTGTTATGGCCGACTGCTCGGCATTTTCGCCGCCGCCCTGCGCTTCGATACGGATCATGGCGCCTGAGGCATCGCGGAGGCGTCTGACCTGGACTTCACCGAGGTTCAGCTCGCTCAGCCGGGCACGGATATCCTCAAGATCAGCCGGCCCCTGCTTCGACTTTACCTCTATGAACGAGCCGCCGGTAAAATCGATGCCGAGATTCATGCCGATCGTGGTCACGGCCAGCATGGCCGCGAGCGAGAGAGCCGCAAGCGCGGTGAAGCTGTAGCGGCGGATGCCTATAAAGCGGATGCGCGTGCCATCGAAGACGTCCGCGTGCACGCTCTTAGGCAAATGCCTCAAACGCCGGCGGCGCACCCAGGCAAGGACCAGACGACGCGTGAAGGCGAAAGCGGTGAATGCCGTGGTCAAAATGCCGATTGCAAGCGTCACGGCGAAGCCACGGATTGCGTCACTCCCAAGGTAGAAGAGGATTGCCGCGGCCAGGAGGGTCGTAATGTTGACATCGACGACCGTCCTAAAGGCTCTCGAATACCCCACCCGAATCGCCTGATCGACGCGCGTGCCGCTTCGGGCCTCCTCGCGGATGCGCTCGTAGATCAGGACGCTGACATCGACTGCAATGCCGATCATCAGCACGATGCCCGCAACCCCGGGCAAGGTCAGCGGTGCGCCGAGCAGCGTGAGGACGGCGAAGATCATCATGAGATTGATTGCGAGAGCGGCAGCGGCAATCACGCCGAGAACGCCGTAAAGCGCCACCATCAGGCCAACGACGAGAACGGCGCCGATAATCCCGGCGATGAGACCGGAGTGAATGGACGAGGCGCTGAGACCCGGATCGATCGTCCGTTCTTCGACGATGGTCAGAGTCGCGGGAAGTGGGCCGGAACGGAGCATCGCGGCAAGGTCCTCTGCCTCCTCCGTTGAATAGTCGAGTGGTATCAGGCCGGTATCAACTGTGATGGGTTCGCGGATAACCGGTGTCGCGATCACCTGATCGTCCAATAGAACTGCCAGCGACCGCCCGGCATTGTTCTGCGTCAGTTCCGCGAATTGCTTCGCGCCCTCGGGACTGAAGCGAAAGGTGAGGTTGGAACTGTCTTCGCTGGCTCCCGGTTGGATCTGGAAATCGCGGAGATCCGCCGACGACAGGACTTGCGCGCGCTCGACCAGATACGCGTCCGGCGGGTCATCCCCCGAATAGACGATCCGCGAACGTGCCGGCATGTTGCCGCCCATCGCATCCTCGGGTGACATGCTGCTGTCGATCAGGTGAAAGGAGAGCCGGCCTTCCTGACTTAGCAGATCCTTGAACCTCTGCGGGTCGGCAAGACCCGGCACCTGAACGGTCAACCGATCCGGCCCGCGAGTTTCGATGACCGGATCAATCCCGCCGGCCTCGATGGCGCGATGGCCGACGATATCGATCGATTGCTTCAAGGCTTCCGCGAGGTTGCGGTCGATTGCTTTGCCGGTGATCTGCAGCGTCAGCTGCCCGTCATTTGCTTTCGAGAGGGTGACATCCGGATCCCCGCCGCCAGCGGCCGGACGCGTCAATGGCGTCAAGACGCCGACGGCCTGATCGAGCTGGCTCGGATCGGTGATACGGACCTGGATGGTCTGTCCGGTGCCTGCAAGACCGGTATAGCGGATCCCGGCCTCGCGCAGTTTGCCGCGCACGCTTGCTACGGTGCTTTCGAGCCGCTCCTTGACAAGATCGGAGCGCTCCACCTTCAGCACGATATGAGAGCCGCCCTGAAGGTCGAGACCAAGCGTTACCCGCTTGTGGGGCAGCCAGCTCGGAAGCGAGGCATCCGGGACAAAATTGGGGGCGGCCACGACCGCCGCCGCCAAGACAATCAGCCAGATCAGAACGATTTTCCAACGGGAAAAATGGAGCATTATGGTCTCGACACTCTGATCCGGCTTTTCTGCCTGCCGGAACTACGCGGCGTCGGCCTTTACCGGTTCGCCCTTCACGCGAACGTCGGCGATACCGCTGCGGACCACCCTGACGCGGACCCCTTCGGCGATTTCGACCTCAACTTCCTTATCGTCGACAACCTTCGTCACCTTGCCGACGAGGCCGCCGGCCGTGACAACCTGATCGCCGCGACGGATGGCGTTCAGCGTTTCCGCACGCTTCTTGGCCTGGGCTCGCTGCGGGCGGATCAGCAGGAAGTACCACACGACCATGAGCGGCACGAACAGGATGATCATTTCGAAGCCGGAGCCGAATGGCGACGCCGCGGAGTCCGTAGCGGCCTGGGCAAATGCCGGGGTGATAAACATGATAAGCTCCTCAGATGCGTGGCGAGTATATCCGCCTATTCAGGTGGCCGGACTATAGTTGCGGCAAGAACGAATGCAACAAAAACAGCCTGAAGCCGTACCGATTCCCCTGTGTCATAACCTTTCCGCTGTGGAAAGGCCATGCTACCTCGCGTCGAAACCCCAAGGCTGGCAACCGCAACGGAATTCAGGAGACATACGATGGCCGAGGAACTGAACAGCGTCATTTTGCAGGAGCTGAAGCGGCTTGCTGATTCCGTCGAGCGGCTGGCAGGTCCAAGACCTGGCATCAACGACTGGAATGCCGCCGACTGTTTCGTATGGTCCCCCGCCCGTCTCCATCTGCAGCCCGTCCCGCGGCCGAACAGAGTGGCGCTGAAGCTCATTCGCGGCGTCGACCATGTGCGCGACATTCTGCACGAAAATACCGTGCGCTTCGCGGAGGGCTTTCCAGCCAATAACGTGCTGCTCTGGGGTGCCCGCGGCATGGGCAAGTCGTCGCTGGTCAAAGCGGTGCATGAGGATGTCCGCCGGGAAAGCGGCGTTTCCCTGAAGCTTGTCGAAGTGCATCGCGAAGACATCTCAAGCCTGCCGACGCTGCTTGACCTTCTGAAGGAAACGCCGCATCGCGTCATCGTTTTCTGTGACGACCTTTCCTTCGATCATGACGATACTGCCTACAAGTCGCTGAAGGCGGCGCTCGACGGCGGCGTCGAGGGGCGGCCGGACAACGTGGTCTTCTACGCGACATCCAACCGCCGTCACCTGCTGCCGCGGCATATGATGGAAAACGAGCAATCGACGGCGATCAATCCGTCGGAGGCGGTCGAGGAGAAGGTGTCGCTTTCCGACCGTTTCGGCCTCTGGCTCGGCTTCCACAAATGCAGCCAGGAAGACTATCTCACAATGATCGACGGTTACGCCGATTACTTCAAGCTGACGCTCGATCGCGAGAAGATGCATGCAGAGGCGCTTGAATGGGCAACCACGCGTGGCGCGCGCTCCGGCCGCGTCGCCTGGCAGTACATACAGGATCTCGCTGGGCGCATGCGCATCATCCTC
The DNA here is from genome assembly GCF_056755115.1 of Rhizobium sp. SVR5-2C. NCBI lineage: Bacteria > Pseudomonadati > Pseudomonadota > Alphaproteobacteria > Hyphomicrobiales > Rhizobiaceae > Rhizobium > Rhizobium sp. SVR5-2C. The sequence goes on from NZ_JBNDHT010000042.1 coordinate 20,935, forward strand.
GCCCGCGACTAGGCAGCCGCCACAGGCGTAGCAAAACGACAAAAGCCCGGCGGCAAGCCGGGCTTTTGCATGTTCCCGAGACGCTTGACCTACTCGAGGAATGTGATCGGATTGACCGGCGATGCGTCCTTGCGGACTTCGAAGTGGACCTGCGGCTGCTTCACGCTGCCGCTCATGCCGGAGACGGCAACGGTCTGGCCGCGCTGCACCTTCTGGCCGCGAGCGACACTCAGCGTATCGGCGTTGCCGTAAACGGTGACAGTGCCGTCGTCGTGGCGAACGAGGACGGTATTGCCAAGTTGCTTCAGGCCGTTGCCGGCATAGATGACCACACCGTTTTCAGCGGCCTTGATCGGCGTGCCCTGCGGCACCGATATGTCGATGCCGTCGTTGCGGCTGCCGTTGACGTTGGCGCCGTAGGCAGCGATGACCGCGCCGCGGACCGGCCAGCGGTATTTGCCGATGCCGGTCGATTCCGGTGCGGCGGAGGCGACATCCGCCTTCTTCTCGACTTCATCGACCGTCTGCGTGGCAGCCGGGGTGTAGGAGGCGGGCTGGGCGGAAGCCGTCTCGGCCGCAGCGGATGCCGCGGGCGAAACAGGCTTCGGTTGCGCCTTGACCGGGATAGAGGCGGTTTTCGTCTGATCGGCAGATGCGGAGCCGTTCGGAATGGTCAGCGTCTGACCGATGCGGATCGAGCTTGCGGAAAGGTTGTTCGCCGCCTTGATGTCGTCGACCCTGGCGCCTGTCACCTTGGCGATCTTGGCGAGCGAGTCGCCCGGCTTTACGGTATAGGTACCGCCACCGGCATTCGGCCCCTTGCCGGCACCGGAAGCGACCTTTCCGGTCGCGGGATCCGCTCCGGTCTGCGACTTGTCGCGCGCAGAGCCTGTGCCCGGCAACACCGCAACGTTCTGTTCGGGCACCTTCGAAGGCTGCGGAAGCTTGCCGCCCTTGGAGAAATCAGCCACCTGCGCGGAAGCCTTGGCGGCGTTGCTGCCGCCATTGAAGGTCGGAATGAGGATCGTTTCGCCCGGCTTGATGGCCGCGGCCGACTTCATGTTGTTGGCGCGGAGAATTTCCTTTTCGGGAACGCCGTAACGTCTTGCAAGCGACGCGAGATTTTCTCCCGGGCGAACCATGACGGAGGGCGCATTGGACGCAGACCAGCCGGAGGCCTTCGGAGTCGTGCCTGTTGTGATCGGATCGGGCGCGGCAAGCTTCGGAGCCGGCTGAGTGCGCCGCGGCGCTTCGGTGACCGACGGAGCGGCCGGGAACGGCTGTGCCATAGCGACCTGCTTTTCCCGAGAAGGCATCGATGGCGATGCTCCCGTCGGCGGCGCAAGGTCGGAGCGCTGGACCGAGACGGGGGCCGAAGCCATTCGGGCGTTGGACTGAACCGTTCCGGTGCTCGCTGGATAGGGCTGGTTCATAGCGACATTGCTGGAATTGTAAGACGGCTGCGTCATGCCGGGTTGAAGATCAGCGGTTGGGACTGGGTCGCTCTGCAGGCCGCTCATGCTCCGGCGCGGTACCGACCCTGTCGTCATCTGATCCTGACCAGAGCCGGCGAATAGGCCGCCGAAACGTGTCACATCTGAGCTGCAGCCGGTCGCGGCGCTCGCCAGCAGGGCCACAAACATAAGATTACCGGCCGACTTTCCGAATCTCGGCGAAACGCTGTAACGCATGACACGACCCACTATTTACTCAACCATTTGTGGGTATATTAAAGCGCGTTAGTGTTACCACCCGGTTAAGGCGCTCAAATCAAGCGGATATTTTTGAGGAATTGATAACCATAGTTTTGCGGGTGAAAACTCGCAGCTGCTGACGTCCTTGGAAACGCCGGCGTGGAAGGCTTCAGAGCTGGGACGCGAGCCGTGGGACAATCGGCAGATAAGGGACCTCGAAAAGCTCTTCGCGTTCGAACCGGCTGCCGGTCTTGGTCAGCCGGACCATACGGCATTGATCCTCGGTGATCATCAGCGGCGCGATCATCGAACCGCCCGAAACCAACTGGTCCGCGTAGAAGCGGGGCATGGAATTGAAGGCGGCCGTCACGAGGATGCGGTCGAACGTCCCCTCGCCCTGCAGGCCGTTGCTGCCATCGGCGTGGCGCACGATGATGCTGCGCAGACCGAGCTGGTCCATGCGGCGCTGCGCGTTCGTCGTCAGGGTCTTGTAGCGATCAATCGTCAGGACGCGCTCGGCCATGCGGCCAATGACGGCAGCCATGAAGCCGCTGCCGGTGCCGACTTCGAGCACGCGCTGGCCGGGCTTTACCTTGAGATGATGCAGGATGCGGATGGCGAGATCGACGCCTTCCAGGAACGAGCCGCACTCGATCGGAATCGTGCGGGTGGAATAGGCATCGTCGGCAAATTGCGGCGGTACAAACAGCGCGCGCGGCGTCTGCTCGACGGCCGTCAGAAGATTAATATCGGAAATGCCTTCGGACCGCAGCCTCAAGACGAGCGCTGCGAAACCTTCCTTCTCGACCTGCCGTACTGTCAAAGCGTTACTCCGTACCAGAAAGCGCCCGCGCCACGCGGTCCCTTACGGAATAATCGGTCAGATCCAGTTTCAAAGGTGTTACCGAAATCTTGTTATGCTTGAGCGCGTGAATATCCGTGCCGTCGGAAAAGTCGCCGGCGCGCTCGCCGAACTTCAGCCAGTAGTATGGGAAGCCACGGCCGTCGGAGCGTGCATCGACCTGCAGGTTGAAGGCGAGCTTGCCCTGGGCGGTGACTTCGACGCCCTGCACGTCTTCCGGACGGCAGTTCGGGAAATTGAGATTGAAGAAGGTGCCTTCCGGCAATTCGACATGCATCAGCTTGTCGAGAAGGGCCGGCGCATGCGCTTCGGCGACTTCCCACGGCACGATGCGCGCGCCATCGGAATAGACATAGGCCTGGCTCAGCGCAAAGGAGCGCACGCCCTGCATCGTGCCTTCGATGGCGCCGGCTATGGTGCCGGAATAGGTGACGTCGTCGGCGACGTTCGAGCCGGAATTCACGCCTGACAGCACGAGGTCCGGCTTGATGTCCATGACCTGCTTGATGCCCATGATGACGCAGTCGGTCGGCGTGCCGCGCAGCGCGAAGTGTTTCTTCGAGACCTGGCGCAGGCGAAGCGGTTCGGAGAGGCTCAGCGAATGCGCCAAGCCGCTCTGGTCCGTTTCGGGCGCGACGATCCACACGTCGTCAGACAGAGTGCGCGCAATCCGCTCAAGTGCCGAGAGACCTTCGGCATGAATGCCGTCGTCATTGGTGAGCAGAATGCGCATCGCTTCAGGCCGCCCGTTCGATCTTCGTCAAACCGCCCATATAGGGCAACAGCGCGTCCGGTATAGTAACCGAGCCGTCCTCGTTCAGGTAGTTTTCGAGGACCGCGATCAGGCAGCGGCCGACGGCGACACCGGATCCGTTCAGGGTGTGAACGAACTTCGTGCCCTTGTCGTCCTTGCCGCGGTAACGCGCATTCATGCGCCGCGCCTGGAAATCGCCGCAGACGGAGCAGGACGAGATTTCGCGGTAGGTGTTCTGTCCCGGCAGCCAGACCTCGATGTCGTAGGTCTTGCGGGCGCCAAAGCCCATGTCGCCGGTGCAAAGCGTCATCGTGCGGAAATGCAGGCCGAGGCGTTTCAGCACTTCCTCGGCGCAGGCAGTCATGCGCTCATGCTCGGCGATCGAGCTTTCGGCGTCGGTGATCGACACCAGCTCGCATTTCCAAAACTGGTGCTGGCGCAGCATGCCGCGCGTGTCCCGGCCAGCGGAGCCCGCCTCCGAGCGGAAGGACGGGGTCAGCGCCGTGAAGCGAAGCGGCAGCTTTTCCTGCTCCAGGATTTCGCCGGCGACAAGGTTCGTCAGGGTTACTTCCGCTGTCGGAATCAACCAGCGGCCATCAGTCGTTTTGAAAGAGTCTTCCGCGAACTTCGGAAGCTGACCGGTGCCGAACATTGTCTCGCTGCGCACCATTAGCGGAGAGCTGACTTCGGTATAGCCGTGCTCGCCGGTGTGAAGATCGATCATGAACTGGCCAAGCGCGCGCTCCAGCCGGGCCAGCTGGCCGGTGAGCACCGTGAAACGCGAACCGGAGAGCTTGGCGGCGCGCTCGAAATCCATGTAGCCGAGCGCTTCGCCGATTTCGAAATGCTCCTTCGGCGTATGATTCCACCGCGGCTTGTCACCGATCGTGCGCGTCAGGACATTGTCGTGCTCGTCCTTGCCGACCGGCACGTCATCGAGCGGCACGTTCGGAATGCGCGACAGTGCATCGTTGAGCTCGGCCGTCAGCTGGCGCTCTTCCTCTTCGGCCGCCGGCAGCGAGACCTTCATCTCGGCCACTTCGGCCTTCAGCTTTTCGGCAAGCTCGCTGTTCTTCTGGGCCATCGCTGCGCCGATCTCCTTGGACGCGGCATTGCGGCGGGACAGCATGTCCTGGGCCTTCTGGATGGCCGAGCGGCGCCTTTCATCAAGCGCAACCAGGCTTTCGGACAAGGGCTCGGCACCGCGCTTGGCAAGGGCCGCATCGAGCGCTTCGGGATTCTCACGGATCCATTTGATATCGAGCATTGTCGTTCCGGGGTCGTTACAAAAGACATGATCCGGCCAAAGCCTGACCGGGCCTCGACCGGATATTCTACATGCGTTCAGGAGGGAATTCCGGAGAACCGTTCAGACGCTGTCCGTCTTGGCAACATCTGCGGACCCATTCGCCTCTTCGACCGCCCGCGCCACACGTTGGCGCTCCACGAGTCGCGCCGCGTAGATGGAAATCTCGTAGAGAAGGATCGTCGGCAGTGCAAGGCCGATCTGGGACATCGGATCGGGCGGCGTCAGTACCGCGGCGACGATGAAGGCGAGCACGATCGCGAACTTGCGCTTTTCGGCGAGCCATTGCGAGGTGAGCAAGCCGACGCGGGCGAGCAGCGTCGTGACGACCGGAAGCTGGAAGACGAGGCCGAAGGAAAAGACGAGCGTCATGATGAGGCTCAGATACTCCGAGACCTTCGGCAGCAGCGAGATTGCGACATCACCCTCCCCCGGCGCCTGCTGCATGGTCAGGAAGAACCACATGACCATCGGCGTGAAGAAGAAGTAGACCAGCGCACCGCCCATCAAGAACAAGACCGGCGAAGCGATGAGGAACGGCAGGAAGGCTGCGCGCTCGTTCTTGTAGAGGCCGGGGGCGACGAACTTGTAGATCTGCGCGGCAATGATCGGGAAGGCGATCACAAGGCCGCCGAACATCGCGACCTTTACCTGCGTGAAGAAGAACTCCTGCGGAGCCGTGTAGATCAGCTGCGCCTTCGTGACATCGAGACCTGCCCACTGGACAGCCCATTTGTAGGGGTAAACCAGAGCATTGAAGAGATGCTTGGCGAAGATGAAGCAGACGATGAAGGCGACGAAAAACGCACCGATCGACCAGATCAGCCGCGTGCGCAGCTCCATCAGGTGTTCGATCAATGGCTGCGGCTTGTCTTGGATGTCACCGCTCATGCCTCGTCCTTCTTCTTGGTGGCCGTCTTCTTCGGAGCGGCTGCTGTCTTCTTTGCCGAAGCAGTCTTGGCTACCGAGGCCGGCTTTGCGGCCGCAGCGCGCTTCGGCTTTGTGACGGCTGCTGAAACGACAGCAGCGGGTGCCGGCTTTTCAGCGGCGGCAGCCGCACGCGGCTTGCGGACGGCCTTCGGCTTCTCGGCAGCAACCGGTTCTGCCGGCACAGGCGCGGCCGACGCTTCGGGTGCAGGCACGATCGGCGGAGTTTCCGGAAGGCTGAGCGATGGCGCTGGCGCCGCCACCGGCACTTCCGTCTTGTTCTCCTCCGCGGGCTTGTCGACCCTTGTCGCGTTCTGCAGGTCGGCCTTGATCTCGTTACCCATCTCGCGAAGTGGGTTCATCGCTTCGCGCAGGCTGTTGACCGGGTTGAGCCGCTGCGCGTCGCTGATCGTCTTACGCACGTCGTCAAGCTCCGCTTCCCGCAGCGCCTCGTCGAACTGGGCGCGAAACTCGCCTGCCACCTTGCGGGCACGCTGCGTCATCTTGCCGAATGCGCGGAGCATAGGCGGCAAATCCTTAGGACCGACAACCACGATCAAAACGACCGCGATGACAAGCAACTCGGTCCAGCCAATATCGAACATTCAAGGCTCCTGACGGGGAAGTGGGGCAACCACCCGTTCCCAGGCTTATTACTTGGTTTCGTCGGCCTTGTGATCGACGGTCTTTGCCGTTTCCGGGGCGTCGTCGTCGTTCATGCCCTTCTTGAAGCTTTTGATGCCCTTGGCGACGTCGCCCATCAGTTCCGGAATCTTGCCACGGCCAAACAACAACAGCACGATCGCCAGGACGATGAGCCAGTGCCACATGCTAAAGGAACCCATTCCGCATACTCCTATTGCGTTATCCGTTCGATGTAAGAGTTTCCAACACCGTTTCCAACATCGAACCTCCCTAAATTGACGCTTAATGTCATGGGTTCGCCCATGATGACAAGTCATCTGGGCCTCGAATTATGGCAATCGGCATTGTTTTCGCCCTCGGTGTCAAAACAAAGACCGAATCACATTAATCTTGAGAGGCGCCGCCAGGGGTCAGAAGGCCCAGTTCTTCAAGGTCCAACTGCGTAATCGGATCTTCGTCCTCGGCCAGTTCGTCGCTCATCAGCGGCGATGGAACATTGAAGTTTGCGGGGATACGGCCGGAGAGCAGGCCCGCCCCCTTCAGCTCTTCGAGTCCAGGCAGATCGCGAATTTCCTCGAGGCCGAAATGATCGAGGAAATCGCGCGTGGTGCCGAGCGTCACGGGCCGGCCGGGGGTGCGGCGGCGTCCGCGGAAACGCACCCAGCCTGCTTCCATCAGCACATCCAACGTGCCGCGCGAGGTCTGCACGCCCCGGATATCTTCGATCTCCGCGCGAGTCACCGGCTGGTGATACGCAATGATCGCCAGAACCTCGAGCGCGGCCCGCGACAGCTTCTTCACCTCGTTTTCGTCACGGCGAATGATGAAAGAGAGATCGGCAGAGGTGCGGAAGGCCCAGGCGTCATCCACCTGGACGAGATTGACGCCCCGCGACGCATATTGCTCCTTGAGCCTGAGCATAATGGCGCGCACGTTGAAATGCCGCGGAAGGCGATCCGCGATGAAGCCCTCCGAAACGGGCTGCGATGAAGCAAAGACCAGAGCCTCGGCGATGCGCTCCGCCTCTACCTCCGCCTGGTAATCCTCACGGGACGCGACCTCGTTGCGCATATCTTCGCTCAAATCAATCAACTGGCCTCTCCTGCTCGACCACCTGCAGGGTCGCGTGCTTCGGTCCCCGGCGCATATAGAGCGGCTCGAAGGCGCCTTCCTGGCGGATCTCCAGCTTGCCCTCGCGCGCGAGTTCAAGGGAGGCCGCAAAGGCACTGGCGATTGCGGTGACGCGCTCTTCAGGCGATGCCATGTAACGCAGCAGGTAATGCTCCAGGGCCGTCCAGCCGGCAATCTCCCCGATCATGCGTGTCAGCAGATCGCGGGCATCGGTCAGAGACCAGACATTGCGGCGCGCGATCGTCACCTGCGTCACCGCCTGGCGCTGGCGAAGCGAGGCGTAGGCGGTCAGAAGATCGTAGAGGCTCGCCTCGTAGGCGGATCGCTGCCGGTCCGGAATATGCTCGGGTGCTCCGCGGGAAAAGACATCGCGGCCGAGACGGTTGCGGTTCGTGAGCCCGCTTGCTGCCTCGCGCATGGCTTCCAGGCGCTTCAGGCGGAAAGCCAGCGTTGCGGCCATCTCCTCGCCGGAGGGGCCGTCGTCCTTGACCTGCTGCGGGATCAGCAGGCGGGACTTCAGATAGGCCAGCCACGCCGCCATCACGAGATAGTCCGCGGCAAGCTCGATACGGATGCGGCGGGCGGTTTCGACGAACTGCAGATACTGTTCGGCAAGCGCCAGCACCGAGATCCGCGACAGGTCGACCTTCTGATTGCGGGCGAGATAGAGCAGAAGGTCGAGCGGGCCTTCGAAACCGGCAACGTCGATCACCAGCGCGGGCTCATGGCTCGCGCGCTCGCCGCCGTTATCCTCCCAGAGCTTATCCATCGGCGTTGCCGCCGTCGGTGTCTGCTCCGTGCCCTTCACCGTGTTCAAGCCAGTTCCTCTTCTTCGCGCTCAGACCGATGCAAACATTCCGTCGAATTCGGCGCGGATCGCCGCCTCGTCCGCCGCATCGGCCTTGGGGAAGCCCGCCAGCACGGCATCTGCCCGTTCAAGCGAGGCGCCCACCAAGATGGGCGTGTTTGCCACGACCTGCTGCATCTCGTCCATATGGCCATTACAATGCAGCACGATATCACATCCGCCTGCAATGATATTCGCCGCCCGCTCGCCGATTGTTCCGGCCAACGCATTCATGGAGGTATCATCGGAAAGCAACAGGCCCTTGAAGCCGATGCGCCCCCGGATCACGCCGTCGATCACCTTGCGCGAGGTGGTTGCCGGATTGTCGGGATCGATCGCCGTAAAGACGACGTGGCAGGTCATCGCCATCAACTCGTCCTTCATGGCAATGAACGGCGGGAAGTCATGCGCTTCCAGCTCATTGCGCGAAGCGGCGACGACCGGCAGTTCGTGGTGGGAATCGGCGAAGCCGCGGCCATGGCCCGGCATATGCTTCATGACCGGCAGCACGCCGCCGGCCTTCAGCCCCTCAGCAGCCGCCTGCCCCATATCGGCGACGGTTTTCGGATCGCCGCCGTAGGCGCGGTTGCCGATGACGCTGCTGCTTCCCTCCACTGGCACGTCGAGAACAGGCAGGCAATCCACGTCGATGCCGAACTTGAGAAGGTCGAAAGCGTGCAGTCGCGACATCAGCCAGGCGGCGCGAAGCCCCTGCTCCCGATCCCGGCGGTAGATATCTCCGAGCGCTTCGCCAGAGGGATAATGATGCAGGATCGGCGGGCGGATGCGCTGCACGCGTCCGCCCTCCTGATCGATCAGAACGGGTGCATGCCAGCCGACGCTCTCACGCATTTCCGCGACCAGGTCGGCAATCTGCTGCGGTTCGGAGATGTTGCGCCCGAAGAGGATGAAGCCCCAGGGGCGCTCAGCCCTGTAAAAGGTCTTCTCTTCGGAGGTCAGGGACAGGCCGCTACAGCCCAGGATCATCGCTTTTGATTCGGTCATATGCGAATCATAGATGCTGGCACCGAAAAGGCGAGTAAGGTCAAGCGCCATTCACAGGAAAGCCGGCAATAAAAAACGGCGGGAGTTACCCGCCGCTTTTTTATCGAAAAGTCGACCGCTTATTTGGAAATCAGACAACTTCCACCGGCGGCACGGTACTGTCCGCAAAGAGCTGCCGCTTCGTCCTTGGAGCCGGCCGGGATACGGAGGCGGTAGAACGTCCCCTTGCCAGCTATGTCGGCCTTGCGAACTTCGAAGCTGCGGCCAGCAAGGACGCTCGAAAATTTCTTCGACAGGCTCGCAAAGGTCTTGTTTGCCTCGGCCTCGGACGGCAGCGAGGCGATCTGCATGGCGTAACCACCGCTCGGGGCGGCCTGCTGCGGCTGGGCGGCGGCAGGCTCGGCCGATGCGACCTCGGCGGGCTTCGGCTGCTGCTCGGCCGGGCGCACGTTGCCTCTCTCGGTAACGGTGCCGACAACGTTCACCGGCTGCTCGGTCGGACGGGCGGAGGGAATCGGCGCCGTATCGGCCGGCTTCTCAGCCAAAGGCGCCGACTGAGCCGGGCTGGCCGGCTGATCCTCGAAACTCGCCGCATCCGGGGCGGCAGCCTTCTGCAAACCAGACTGAGAAGCCTGCTGTTCGGGAGGCAGAGGAGCAACCGGGGTCGTCTGGACCGGGGTCGCACGGATGTCGGCAGAGGCAACCTCGTTGCTCGCCGGGAAGCTTGCCGCCGAGCCGCCAGCTGCGGCCGCAGGCGCAGGGGCCTGAGCGACGGGCTGCTCGACCGGTTCGGCAGGCTCGTCGCGAGCCACGAGCGTTCCGTCCGGCTTGACGATCATCGTGCGAACCTTGCGCGGGGCAATGGCCAGCGGCCGATCACCATTTTCCGCGCCGTCCGTCGCAGCTGTATTGTCCGCCGCGGTTTCGCTCGGCAGCAGGCGCGGATCCTGCGTATCCTCGACCGGGGTGCTCACCGCAGCATCGTCGATGACGCTGTCGTTATCTTCCGGCAGAGCGTCGGGCGCCAGCGTGCGCTGAACGACATCGACCGGCTCTTCGTCTGACGAAACCAGCGCTTTCTGCTTTGGTGCCTCGGTCGCGCCCGCAACGCGATCGTAGACCGCCTTGTCCTGGTTCGGCACAGTCTTGCCACCCGGATTTTCCGGCACGACCTTGACGGGATCCTTGTCAGCCATAATGACCGGCGGTTCTCCGCCAGCAATGCCGAGGCCGCCGTCCGTGACCATGGAATAGACGCCGTAGGCGCCACCCGCGAAGATGACGACGAGCGCTGCGACGGCAAGCAGCCGCTTCATGCTACGGGCGCGGCTCATGTCCTCGGCTTCGGTCGCCGATTGGATACGGACCTCGGCCGGCGCTTCTGTGCGGCGGATGGGCTCGCGAACGCTGCGACGGAAATCCTCCTCGAGCGCACGCTCAAATTCGTCCGGGCCACCTGCCGGCTGCGGCCTGGCCGAAGCCACCGGAGCAACAGGAGCCGCTGCGACGACCGCCGCGGCAGCGGAAGTCGTCCAAGCAGCTGCGGGAGGCGCCCAAGCCGGTGCGGCCGGCGTCGGCGCCACCGGGGCCGGCGTTTCGAACAGGCTTGCAATCTCCACATCGACATCGAAATCGAAATCATTTGCCGCAGCAACCGGCGCAGGCTGCTCCACCGGGGGCAGCGTCGGCACATGCATGTCTTCGACCGCCTCGGGATGCAGGTCAGCCTCGGCGATCATCGCCGCATCGAAGGGCAGCTCTTCGTCCGTGTCTTCCACAACGGGCAAGCTTCTCACGGCGGCAGGAGCCGGCGCTTCGTAAACCGGAGCAGCGGCCGCCTGGGGGGCGGGCCGCGCCGCAGCGGCGAACGAAGGCGCCGCAACGGCAACTGGAGCGGGCGCCGGCTCCGGCGCCTGCTGCTTTGCCGACTCGGCGAAATCGAAATCGGCGAGTTCGAGTTCGATGCCCTCAAGATCGAGTTCGAAGTCATGGCCGGCAAACGGATCTTCGCTGTCGTCCGCCTGCGATGCCACGGGCTCGGCGGCTGCTTTGAATTCGGCAGCGGGAGCGGGAGTTGCAACAGCGGCAGGTGCGGCGACCAGAGGCTCCCACCGCTCGAACGCCTCGGCGGGTTCGGCCGCAGGCTCCATGGAGCTGCGCTGAGGCACAGGGTAACGCGATACATCCGCCAGCAGGTCATCGAGATCGAAGGCGATGGACTCTTCCTCGGGAAGAGCTTCCGTCAGTGCGGCGTCCGCTTGCACGGCTCCTTCCGTGGCCGCAGCAACGAGATCGAAAGGCTCGACCTCAATGGGCGCTTCTTCGACAACGGGCGGCTCCACGGGTGCCTCGTGCGCCGCCACTTCCTCGTGGCGATCGAGTTCGGCTGGAAAGCCCTGAGTGGCCGCAGCTGCGAATTCCTCGGCGGGATCAAAGGCAACTGGCTCCGCGACGAGTTCGGGCTGGGCAACGGGCTCCGGTTGCAGCGGGGCAGCGGCAGCTGCGGGCTCCGGCTCGGGAGCTGCAAAGGCTTCCACCGAATGCGCTTCAACTGGCGCCTCGCGGCGAACCGCGTGGAAGTTTGCGAGAGGCAGCCTGATGCTGGCAGCGGCCCATTGCGGCGCCTTGGCGGAAGGCTGTGGATTTTGAACGGCAGTACCACCGATCGAAAGCTCAAGCTCCTCGATCAGATCGCGGGCACCACCGGAAACGGGTTCGGGACGCGCGGGAGCCGCCCAATCGGCAGCAGAAAGGAGGGCAGCCTCCTCCGAAACCGGCGAGGTCGCGGGCGACGGCTCGACAGGTTCCGGCTCGACGACGGCGTCAGCGGCGGGATAGTCATACTCCTCGACGGCGGGCTCAGCCGGGCGATCGAGAGCGGCGAGCGGACGGGGCGCATCGAAACGCTCGAATTCGCGAAGCAGCTCGTCCTCGAGATTGAACGCCGGCTCCTGCCGGGGCACGTCCGGAATCGTATTTGCGGCTACACGCGGCTCAAAGCCGACGATTCGCGCAAGCTCGGCAAGCGGATCATCCTCATCGAAATGATCCGTCTTCTTTCGCGCATCATACGCCAGTTGTTTGTCAGCCATACCCATCCCACTCGTAAACCAACGCGGTCAAATGCCAGCGCATTGTGGGGAAATGGTGACGTTATCGCATCTCATCCGGCGCGGCAGTGCCTGTAATGGCAAGTCCAGCCTTCAAAACCGCAGCGACAGCATACACCAGCCCAAGTCTGGCAATACTCGATTCTCGGTCCTTATCGTTAACAAATCGTAATTCCGTTTGATCTTTGCCTTTGTTCCAGTGGGCGTGGAAGAAACTGGCCAGATCATAAAGGTAAAACGCGATGCGGTGCGGCTCGTGGGATTGGGCCGCGGCTTCCACAACCCGCGGGAACTCCGCAGCCTTCGCAACAAGCTGCAATTCCGTGGGATCCGAGATTCCGGAGACTGCTTGCGCAAGTTCCGCGGGCGACACATCGAGGCCCGGAAACGCCTCTTTCGCCTGCCGGAAAACCGACATGCAGCGGGCGTGCGCATACTGCACGTAAAAGACCGGATTATCTTTGGATTGCTCCGTTACTTTGGCAAAATCGAAGTCAAGCGGCTCGGAATTCTTGCGGTAAAGCATCATGAAGCGAACCGAATCGCGGCCGACTTCTTCAACGACGTCGCGCAGGGTCACGAAGTCGCCGGAGCGCTTCGACATCTTCACCGGCTCGCCGTTGCGATAAAGCTTTACGAGCTGGCAAAGCAGTACGGTGAGCGTCGACTTGCCTTCCGAAATGGCGCGGGCGACCGCCTCCAGGCGCTTCACGTAGCCGCCGTGGTCGGCGCCGAGCACATAGATCATCTCGTCGAAGCCGCGGTCGAACTTGTTCTTGAAATAGGCCACGTCCGCGGCGAAATAAGTGTATGAGCCGTCGGACTTGATGAGCGGACGGTCCATGTCGTCGCCGACTTCCGTCGAGCGGAAGAGCGTCTGTTCGCGATCTTCCCAGTCTTCCGGCAACTGGCCTTTCGGCGGCGGGAGCGCGCCTTTGTAGACGTAACCCTTGAAGGTGAGGTCGTTGATCGCGGTGCGGATTGCCGCGGAACCGGCGTCGTGAAGCGTCCGCTCCGAAAAGAAGACGTCGTGATGCACGTTGAGTGCCGCGAGATCCTCGCGGATCATCGCCATCATCGCATCGATCGCCCGATCCTTGACGATTGTCATCCACTGGTCTTCGGGCATGTTGTGTAGCCGCACGCCATAGTCACTTGCCAGTGACTGGCCGACCGTGATCAGGTAGTCGCCCGGATAGAGGCCAGGCGGAATCTCGCCGATGTCCTCGCCAAGAGCCTCGCGGTAGCGCAGGAAGACCGAGCGCGCCAGCACATCGATCTGCGATCCGGCGTCGTTGATGTAATATTCCTTCTCGACAGCAAAACCGGCAAAGGCCAGGAGATTGGCAAGCGCGTCGCCGACAACGGCGCCGCGGCAGTGGCCGACATGCATCGGACCGGTCGGATTTGCGGAGACGTATTCGACATTGATCTTCTTGCCAGCGCCGAGTGCGGAGCGTCCGAAATCGGCTCCTGCCTCAATTATCGATGCGAGCAGGCGCTGCCAATAAGCGACCGAAAGCCTGATGTTGATGAAGCCGGGACCGGCGACGGACACCTCGGCGACGTCGGCATCTTCCTTCAATTTGGCGATGATGATTTCGGCGAGCGCCCGCGGGTTGGTGCCGAGCGGTTTTGCAAGGACCATAGCGGCATTGGTCGCAACATCGCCGTGGCTTGAATCGCGCGGCGGCTCAACGGCGATGCGGCCAAAATCGAGCTCAGATCGCTTTTCCTTGATAAGATCAATCTGTTCAAGGGCATTCTTAATCCTGGCTTCGAAATCGGTAAAAAGGTTCATCGCACTCTTCCATGCATAGGCTCTGCCGCAGGCTTGCTGCGGGCGCCCGCTGCCTATCGCAAATCCGGGGTGTGGTCAAACAAACGCCTGTGGGCGCTGATTGCATAGGTGTCCGTCATGCCGGCGAGATAATCGCCAACGTGACGGGCTTTCGGTGCATCGGCGAGGCCTGAGATGTGGTCGACCCAGTAATGGCTCTGCATCTCCTTCGGGTTAGCCACGTAGGCGGCGAAGAGATCGGTGACTATCTGGGCAGCACCTGCGCGAATCCGCATGATTTCCGGGTGACGGTAGATACGCTTGAAGAGCATCTGCTTGATCTGCTTGTCCGTTTCCGACATCTCCTTGGAAAAGGTTGCGATCGCTCCGTTCGCCGCGCGTATGTCGTCGACGCTGCGCGGCTTCAACCGTGCCAGGCGTTCTTGCGCCACGGCGATGACATCCTCGACCATTCGCGTGATCTGCCGGCGCATGATTTCATTCGTAAAGCGGCTTTCCTCAAGATTGGGATAACGGTCGCGGACCTCGGCCATCAATCCGGCTAGGAACGGGATTTCCTCCAGCATGTCGAACGTGAGGTAGCCCGCGCGAAGACCATCATCGATGTCATGCGTATTGTAGGCGATGTCATCTGCGATCGCCGCCACCTGCGCTTCGAGACTGGCGAAGGTGGCGAGTTCGAGATCATGGATTTCGCAGTAGTCGAGGATCGGCTGCGGCACCGGCCCACGCGTGCCCTGCCCGTCCTTGGTCAGCAACGGCCCGTTGTGCTTCACCAGGCCTTCGAGGCTTTCCCAGGTCAGGTTGATGCCGTCGAATTCGGCATAGCGCCGCTCGAGCTTGGTGACGATCCGGAGCGACTGGGCGTTGTGGTCGAATCCGCCATAGGGCAGAAGCACCTCGTGCAGCGCGTCTTCGCCGGTGTGGCCGAAAGGCGTGTGGCCGAAATCGTGGACGAGCGCCACGCCCTCTGCAAGATCCTCGTCGAGTCTCAAGGCACGCGCCAGCGCACGGGCGATCTGGGCGACTTCGATCGTATGCGTGAGGCGCGTGCGGTAATGATCTCCATCCTGCGCGATGAAGACCTGCGTCTTGTGCTTCAGACGACGGAAGGCCGTCGTATGCACGATGCGATCGCGGTCGCGCTGAAATTCCGATCGCGTCGGGCTGGAGCTCTCGGAGTAAAGCCTTCCACGCGACTTCCAGGCGTCAGAGGCGTAGATTGCCCTTTCGCCATTTCCGAAACCCAGTACATGCCTGTCGATCGTCATTTTTCACCGTCATTCAACATCGCGCAGCGCCAAGGCCATTGACGCCGCTTTGCGCTCTTCATACCTATAGCCGGTATAAACGGCAAAGAAGCGCTTTCTTAGCCGCCTTGCCGAAAATGCATTTCGGCAACGCATGTGATGAATTCTTTTGATATCAGCCGTTTGAAGGTTCATCGGCCAGTATCAATTCTCTCCGGATCTTGACCCCGGCAGGAGGAAACATGACGGACGTAAGTGTAACCCTTTCCGACGCGGCGGCAAAACGAATCGCGGCGATCGTCGGCGCCGAGGCCGGCAAAAACGCCCTGCGCGTTTCCGTCGAAGGCGGCGGCTGCTCGGGCTTTTCCTACAAATTCGATCTCGCCGACAGCGTGCACGACGATGACGTCGTCGTGGAAAAGGACAACGCCAAGGTCCTGATCGACAGCCTGTCGCTGGTTTACATGGCCGGCTCCGAGATCGACTTCGTCGACAACCTCCTCGGCCAGTCCTTCCAGATCAAAAACCCCAATGCGGTTGCGAGTTGCGGCTGCGGCACCAGCTTCTCGATCTAAGCTCCCTGTCTGTCCACATCGAACCGGCCGAAGAAACCTTCTCGGCCGGCTTAGTGTCTTGTCCGCATACGGTAAGCCACGGTAGAAGATCGGCTACGAAGCGGCAGAGGAAGAGCCTATGAAGATCGCGACCTGGAACATCAACGGCGTCAAGGCGCGCATCGACAACCTCATGCACTGGCTCAAGGATTCCGATCCGGACATCGTCTGCCTGCAGGAGATCAAGACAATCGACGAGGCTTTCCCGCGGCTGGAGCTCGCCGGCATGGGCTATCACGTCGAAACCCACGGTCAAAAAGGTTTCAACGGTGTTGCGATCCTATCGAAGACCAAGCCGGACGAAGTGAGCCGCGGGCTGCCTGGCGATCCGCTCGACGAGCAGGCCCGTTTTCTGGAAGCCGTATTTTCCATTCCCGGCAACCGCGCGCTGCGCGTCTGCTGCCTTTACCTGCCGAACGGCAATCCCGTCGACACGGAAAAATATCCCTACAAGCTCGCCTGGATGGAGCGCCTGCAGCAATTCGCGATCCAGCGCCTCGCCTATGAGGAGATCTTCATCCTTGCGGGCGACTACAACGTCATCCCCGAGCCGCACGACTGCTTCGATCCGAAGGTTTTGGAAAATGACGCCCTGTTCTTGCCGCAGACCCGCGAGGCTTTCCGCCGGCTGGAAAATCTCGGGCTCACCGATGCGGTTCGCGCTGCGACCGACGCCGTCCAGCTCTATTCCTTCTGGGACTACCAGGCCGGCGCCTGGCAGAAGAACAACGGCATCCGGATCGATCACCTGATGCTTTCGCCGGAGGCCGCCGATCGCATGACGTCGGCAGCAATCGAAAAGCATGTGCGCGCCTGGGAAAAACCCTCCGACCACGTCCCCGTCGTCGCCCATTTCGACTTCACGGCGTAAAACTTCAGTTCAGTCGCCGCCGGTTGCGATGTTGTGAGAGAGCGAGACGGCCGCGCGGCGATCGCTTTCGGTGGCAACGGAGAAGGCCTGCTCCTGAAGCGACTCCATCCAACTGCAATCCTTAGGCTTGCAGCGATCGAGCGCCGCCGTCATCAGAGCCAGACCACGCGCCGACTGGCCCTCCTGGAAAAGGATGTTGCCGAAGACCGACATTGCGCCGGGATGCCCGCTCTTGCGGGCCTGGTTCAGCCACTTCTTCGCCTGCTGCGGCGCGCGATTTCCGCCGTCGCCCGATAGCATCATCTGTGCGAGCTGGAACTGCGCTTCGGGAATGCCAAAGGTCGATGCCACCTGGAAATAGAGCTGGCGGGCCTGATTGAGATCGATCTTCACCGGGCTGCCCGGAATGCCGTGCTTGTAATAGTTGGCGAGCGACAACAACGCGTTGATGAAGAAGCCGGTATCTTCCGAACCGGGCTCCACGCCCTGCTGGGCAATTTCGCTGTAGATCTTGAAGGCTTCGAAATCGTCCTGAGCGACGCCATCGCCATCCGCGTACATATTGGCGAGCGCCCAGCGAGAGCCCGTATGGCCCTTTTCGGCTGCGTACTTGTAGGCTTCGACGGCCTCTTCCTTCTGACCGCTCTTATAGGCCTTGAACCCGAACTTGAAGAGATCGAAAGGCCCGGACTCCTTGGTGACGCCTGCATTGATGTCGAATGCGCATGCCGGGGAGCATACCGCCGCCGAAAGTGCGATAGACAGCCCTATAAGCGTCAACCTGAATAGTCTGAACTCGGATGTCAGCATTTCACTCGGCTTCTCTCGCTTCCATCGCAGACCGCCACGGCAGCAAATACGCTGCTGCCCGGCTTCCCGGCGTATTCCTCCAGGCGAGCGATCCCGCGGCGGGCTCAACGGCCCCTTTGCCCGCGTCGCATCCAGCCTTTGGCCCGTTCTTCGGAGCCTGAATTTCCTGCGCATCGCGATCGGCCACCCGCTTTCCGGCTCGGCCCGCCTGCAATGCCTGCGGCGTCATTCCTGCGGAGCGAACAAACGCCTTTCCGCCCCTTGAATATTCGTACTCGTAAAATGTGACCAAACCGGTAGCGGCTCGGTCGCGCTGCCGGTCACCCCCTGCAGAGGCGGCCGTCGGCGGGAAGAAAGGACAGTTCCATGAGGCGGTATTCGAATGATGGTTTCGACGGGAAAAGTATTGAGGAGCAAGCTCGATGGCGACTGAAGAAGCCGCACCGCCGAAGCTCTCGTTCACTTTGCCCGTACCGGAAAAAATCCCACCCATCGTACTTCTAAAAACGCACCTTACGCCTGCCATTTCCTCGCCCGTGAATATCGCTGCGCCCTGTTTGTGGCGGGAAATGGACAATTTCGCCCGGCGGCCACCATATGTGAACTGTCGTAAAAATCTGTTGCGGAATCGTCACAAAATGGGAGGAACTTACGCATGATTAAGTGATGATTAAATACAGTGCAGCAAACGAAAAGCCCGGCGATGTGCCGGGCCTTCTGGTTATTGGTGCAGCGTCAGAATTTGACTTTGATACTGGTCGAAAGTGCCGTCACCAGATCATTCCCAAAACTGTAGGTGACATCATTGCCATAGGTCACGCCATCTTTAGTGATGGTGCCGGACTCCCCGCTCGTCAGAACGCCGATAGCGCCAGCGACGCGCCATTCGATATTTTCGGTCGGGGTAAACGAGGCCCCGACACCGAGGGTCCAGCTATCGGTCTGGCTGCCGTAGCCGTCGCTCGTGCCACGATCCCAGGTCAAGCTCACCGCGCCCGCCCACTTGTCATTGAACTTGTGACCAACGCCACCGGTGATCGTCCAACCGTCGCGGTAGCCGAGGTCGAGGGAGGCCAAGCCGCCAGAAGGGCACACGCCGGATGTCGGGCAAAGGGGGATCGACTGCAACAGGCTCCAATTCGTCCACTTGACCGAACCAAATGCGAGCCAATCGGGGGCGATGCCGCTTTGAAGCTTCAACTCAAGCGAGTCTGGCGCCTCCGCCGAGCCGGAGACGTTTGTTACCTTTCCACCGTATCCCGGCGTCAGCGGCGCGTCGGTCAGGTCCACCGTCCCTGTCAAGTTGTCGTATTCAACGCGGCTGTTGTAGACCAAGCTAGCGCGCAGAGCATACTCCGGAATCTCGTAAGCAACGCCAGCGCGCCAACCCCATGCCTGATCTTCGAGATCGAGACGACCGGTTCCGACCGTCGAGAAGCCCGGCGGGGCGGCAGGAAGCGAATACACGAGCCTCTCCTTGAAGCCCTCGACCTCCTGATAGAACGTACCGCCGATGAGCCGCAGTTGGCCGGGACCGACATCAAATTTATAGGAGCATGTTGCTCCATAATTATGAGTCGTAATCTTCGTCTCAATATCGTTGTTGGCTCCGGCCCAGTTTATGCCCGGGTTGGTATGCGCACCAAATGGCTCCGAATAGTCGAGCAAGCAGTCGATGTCTTCGTAGCCTGCTTTCAAGCCAATGTACGGAACCGCGTAATCTTCGACAGCGTCCGCAGAATGAGAACGCCCGGTCAGGTCCCCCCCGCTCGACAGAGACGGATTGTCCTGCACATTCTTCAGCTTCCGCTGCGGCATGACATAGGTCACGCCGGACTGAAAGGAAAACGGGCTGGTATCAAACAGCTGATCAATATTATAGCCACCCCGCTCCAAGCCGCCCGCAAAGGACGGCGAAGCCAGGGTAGACAGGATGGCGAGCGACGCTACCCCTTTGGAAAACATGCGAGATACCAATGTGTCTCCCCCACTCGAACATGCTAATGATGGAGGCACTGTTAAAGCGATTGTCACAATTGGCAACTGGTGCCTTCTTGCCGCCACAATGCGTGAGAGCTGTTAAGCTGACGTAAGAAATTGACGAGCACGTCAATGTTTCCGGATTGGACAATTTTATCCTAATACCCCTAACCATTTAGGGTTATTTTTGGATCATCGTACCCTCGACCGCGCAAACTGTATCTATCGCACAACAGTCGCGTTTTTCGCCTCGGGAAAGCGGCGCATTGAAGGATTCGAGAGGCTGGATGCCTCCGGAGTTGGTGTGTTCAGCCGAGACGACCGAATCACTCCAACGCAAAAGGCGCCCGGCTGGCCCGAGCGCCTTAAGACAATCCCCGCTAGGCGAATTGCTTACGCTTCAATGACGCGCGAGAGTGCTACCTTGAGACTTGCGATCTGGCTCTGGAATTCCGCCAGCCGCTCGCGCTCTGCTTCCACCACCTCGGGGTTGGCATTGGCAACGAACTTCTCGTTGGAGAGCTTGCCGTTGATGCGCGCGATCTCCCCTTCGGTCTTTGTAATCGCCTTCTCCAGACGGGCCTTTTCCGCAGCAAGATCGATCAGGCTGCCGAGCGGCAAGCAGATGGTCGCTTCGGCGATGACAATCTGAGCCGCACCTTTCGGCGCCTCGTCAGCGAGCGAGATTCCATCCACGCGCGCGAGACGCTTGATTGCAGCATCGTGTCGAATCAGCCGTTCGCGCGTCAGGCTGTTGGCGCCGACAACGACCAGCGGAGCAACTGCAGAGGGCGGAACGTTCATCTCGGCGCGAACCGATCGAATGCCGGAAACGAGGTCGATCAGCCAGTTGATCTCGTCGGCAGCGGCGTTGTCGGCATAGGACGGCGCCGGCCATTCGGCATGGCAGACCAATGTATTGCGCTTGACGCCCTCACCCGCCGTGTGCGCCCAGAGCTCCTCGGTCATGAACGGCATGAAGGGGTGCAGCAGCTTATAGATCTCTTCGAGAACATAGGCGCTGCAGGCCTGAGCCTCCTTCTTGGCACCTTCGTCCTCGCCGCTGAAGACCGGCTTCAGCAGCTCCAGGTACCAGTCACAGACCTGGTTCCAGACAAAGCGATACAGCGCCGCCGCGGCATCGTTAAAACGGTAGGATTCAATGGCTTCCGTTACGTCACGTTCCGCACGGGCAAGTTCCGTCAGAATCCAACGGTTGATCGTCAGACCCGTCGCTTCCGGTACGAAGTGCGGATCGCTCCTGGCGCCGTTCATTTCGGCAAAGCGGGTGGCGTTCCAGAGCTTGGTGCCGAAGTTGCGGTAACCGGCGATGCGGGCCGGATCGAGCTTCACGTCGCGTCCCTGCGCCGCCATGATCGCCAGCGTAAAGCGCAACGCGTCGGCGCCGTACTCGTCGATCAGTTCGAGCGGATCGATGACGTTGCCCTTCGACTTCGACATCTTCTGGCCGTGCTTGTCGCGGACGAGCGCGTGGATGTAGACGGTGTGGAAGGGCTCCACCGGATTACCGTCCTCGTCCTTCATGAAGTGCAGTCCCATCTGCATCATGCGAACGACCCAGAACGGAATGATGTCGAAGCCGGTGACGAGGACGTTGGTCGGATAGTAGCGGGCGAGTTCCGGCGTCTTGTCCGGCCAGCCCAGCGTCGAGAACGGCCAGAGCGCCGATGAGAACCAGGTATCAAGAACGTCTTCGTCGCGCGTCAGGATCTCGCCCGGCTTGAAGTTTTCCAACTTCTCCTCGACCCATGCCTTCCAAGGCCCTTCATGCGCAAGATAATGCTGGATTGCAGCATCAAGCGCTTCCTCCTCCGTCTTTTCGACGAAGACCTGGCCGTCCGGCCCATACCAGGCAGGGATCTGGTGTCCCCACCAGAGCTGGCGCGAAATGCACCACGGCTGGATGTTCTCCATCCACTGGAAGTAGGTGTTTTCCCAGTTCTTCGGCACGAACTTGGTGCGCCCCTCTCGGACCGACGCGATGGCGGGCTTGGCAAGCGTCTTGTTGTCGACCCACCATTGCTCTGTCAAACGCGGCTCGATCGGCACGCCGCCGCGGTCGCCATGCGGGACCGCATGCGTGTGCGGCTCGATCTTGTCGAGCAGGCCGGCCTCTTCGAAGATGCGGACGATGATCTTGCGCGCCTCGAAGCGGTCCTTGCCTTCCAGCTCATCCCAGGCGCCATGGAGCGCCGCCGGATGATCCAGCCCTTCCAGGAAGTCCTCGTTGTCCTTGATGGTCACCGACGCATCGACGTTCAGGACGTTGACGGCGCGCAGGCCCGTCCGCTTGGCGACGTCGAAATCGTTGAAGTCGTGGGCGGGCGTGATCTTGACGGCGCCGGTGCCAGCCGTCGGATCGGCATAGCTGTCCGCGACGATCGGGATCTTGCGGCCGACGATCGGCAGAATGACGTGTTTGCCGATGATCGATTTGTAGCGTTCGTCTTCCGGATTGACGGCAACGCCGGTGTCACCGAGCATGGTTTCGGGGCGCGTCGTCGCGACGACAAGATAGTCGCGGGTTTCGAATTCGGTGGGCTTGCCGTCTTCGTCGAAGGCGATCGGGTATTGATAGGTGACGCCTTCCTCCAGCGGATAGCGCAGGTGCCAGAGGTTGCCCTTGACCTCGATCTGCTCGACTTCCATATCGGAAATCGCCGTCAGCAGCTTCGGGTCCCAGTTGACGAGGCGCTTATCCTTGTAGATGAGCCCCTGCTTATAAAGCGTTACAAACACTTCGAGAACAGCTCTCGAAAGGCCCTCGTCCATCGTAAACCGTTCACGCGACCAGTCGCAGGAGGCGCCGAGACGCTTCAGCTGATTGAAGATCAGGCCGCCCGATTCAGCCTTCCACTCCCAGACTTTCTCGATGAACGCGTCACGGCCCAAGTCGCGGCGGCCGGGAAGCTTCTGTTCCGCTAGCTTGCGCTCGACGACCATCTGTGTGGCAATGCCCGCGTGATCCATACCCGGCTGCCAGAGAACGTCCTTGCCGCGCATGCGCTCGAAGCGGATCATGATGTCCTGCAGCGTGTTGTTCAAAGCATGACCCATGTGCAGGGAGCCGGTCACATTCGGCGGCGGAATGACGATCGTGAAGGTCTCGGCGCCGGGCTTCTTGTTGGCACCCGCGCGGAACGCATCGGCTTCATCCCATTTCGCAGCGATTTTCGGTTCGACTGCGGCGGAATCATAGGTCTTGTCGAGCATTTTATGACCAAACTTCGGGGTTTTAGGATGAGGGTTTGTAAATAGGATGGCTGGCGTCAAGTCAATAAAAAAGCCGCCCCGGAAACCGGAGCGGCTTGCAGCGAAAAGTCGAATCCGGTTAGCGGCGCGGGCCGCGAGCCACGCGTTCGATCTCTTCGCGCACCAGTCTTTCGACAAGTGTCGGGAGATTGTCGTCCAGCCACTCGCGCAGCATCGGCCGCAGCATGTCCTCGGCGATCTCGTCCAGCGACCGCCGCTCGGCGCCGTCGATGGCGAGCGCAAGCTCCTCGAACGAGCGGGCGATCTGCAGGCCCGCGCTTTGCGAAATCAGGCCCTGGGACTCTTCGACGGCAGCTGGCTGCTTGAGGTTTACTGCCGGTTCGGCTGCCGGCTCGACGACAGGCTGCGGCGCAGGCTCGGCAGCGAGCGTCCGCGGAAGTTCGGCGGGGTTGGCCTCGGGAACGGCCGGTGCCGGCATTGCGGCGGGGGGCGGCGCTACGACAGGCGCCGAAACGGCTTCAGCTGGACGGCGGATCTCCTCCGGGCGCAAGGGCGCCTCCGCCCCGCGGAAGAGCGGCGGAGCTTCGCGCTGCGGCGGCGGGGCGCCGCGCTCGGAGGCGGCACGAACGCGGGCAGCGACATCGGCAAGCGACATGGCGCGCGCCGGCGTTTCCACTTCGGGGATTCCTGCGGAATTTGCCGCGACGAAGCGCGGATCGGACGGAGTCATCGGCTCAGGGAACTCGACGCCTGCGTAGGTCTCGTCGACCGTCAGGCGGATATTGGAGTCGCTCTCGTCATCATCGGCAGCGTAAACGGGCGGCAGCGATGGCGAAATCCCCCTGCCCGCGCCCGGCTCGTTGCTCTCGATGATCTGACGGATCGACGCCAGAATCTCTTCCATGGACGGTTCACGCACTACACTTGGCTGAGCCATATCTATCCCCGTTATTCTCAAAACAACGATCGGATTGCGTGAGCGGGCATCCGAATCACCCAGAGCTTAGAATACCCCAGGAATGAAAAAAATCATCTCGAATCAAATGAATGCGTCCATGCACAGCTTTTGTTGGCCGGTCTGTGGCGGGCCTGAAACGCGGCATTTGACAGCCGGATAACAAAACGGGCGCCCGAGGCGCCGCTGTACAAAATCCCGGAATGCGGCTCAGAAAACGAATTGGCGAGCCTTGGCAAAGCCCGGCAGCGGCTTGATGGACGCGTTGAAGAATACGTTTTCAGAAACGGCACCCTGCTCCTTCACGAAGATCGCGGCGCGGGCGGCATTGCCGTAGCCCTGGACGGTGACAAGGCGGCCACCTTCCGCGAGCTGTTCGACAAGGGCAGCCGGCACTTCCTCGACGGAACCATTGACGAAGATCAGATCGTAGGGGGCGCCAGCGGCGTGGCCGAGCTCTAGCGGCCCGGTGACGACGGAAACATTTGCGTAGCCGGAAAGGTTCTTCCTTGCCTCGGCGGCAAGTGTTTCGTCGCATTCAAGCGCCACCACCGAACCGGCAAGCATCGACAGCAGGGCCGAGGCGTAGCCCGTACCACAGCCGACGTCGAGAACGGAATCATCGTTGGTGACCGCCGCGAGCTGCAACAGCTTCGCCAGCGGCGAAGGCTCCATCAAAAAGCGGGCCGGCTTGCCGTCGGAGGCCGGAGCGATCTCGATATCATTGTCGACATAGGCGAGAGCCCTGGATTTCTCCGGCACGAAAAGCTCGCGCTGCACCGTCAGGAAGGCCGTCAGCACGGAATGGGACGTGACGTCCGTCGTGCGGATCTGGTTGTCGACCATCTTAATTCGTGCTGCTTCGCAATCCATCATACCCTCTCGCCCGTTGAACGCGACATTGTCTCCCGTCTCTTAATCTCCGCGCCGTATGCTTTCAAGGCATCGCGAGCAGCGGCGGCAAGAATCCTCCTGAGTAATGGACGACTCTGCGCGGCGCTGCAACTCTCTCGTGGATCAGCGAGGCGGCTCGTGGTATTCTTGTATCAGTGGGGAACAGAGGAGGAGCGGACGATGTCTGCCTTTTTCGAGTATTTCACGCTGTTCGACTTCTTCATCATTGTAGCGCTTGTCGGCCTGTTCTGCTGCGGGCTGCTGGATCGCGGGAAGATGCGATAGCTTTTGCGCCCACGATCAGGCCGTCGGCGCTGCCGGCAGGCGATCTCGGCTCACAGACAATTGAAACGGATACGATCGACAAATTCGCCACATCCGGGCCATCGACCCGGCGCTCGCTGGAAAGCAAAGACGTCAAAATAGAGGAGAATTTGGAGGCCTCGCCCGGAATTGAACCGGGGTACAAGGATTTGCAGTCCTCTGCGTCACCACTCCGCCACGAGGCCTCACCTGTGACCGATAGCTAAATATCGTGTGGTGGCGCGGATTTAGAATGATCCTAACGGAAGCGCAAGACCTTTCATTCTGAATTGGTCCTTTTTTCAACCTGAATAAACCGTTTTCCAAACGTTCCAGAAAAAACGACCGATCACTCCTCGATCTCGTAGATCGCCGTGTTGGCCTGCTCCTCCCGCAGGCTCCTTATACGACGCGTGCTACAGCTTCCGTCATGCGTCCAGGCGCGATAATCGATCTCGGCGATGCGCCGCTGCGCCTTCCGCGCCGATCAGCTCGCGGGATTGCGCCGTCTGTGCCACCAGACGGAGAAGCGGCGGCGCCATCTGCGCATGATGGGCAGTTCATTTGACAGAATGATGAAGCCGAGCGGCAGCATCCAGAAGCCGAGGATCGGAAGAAAACCGAGAATCCCGCATACAATCAGCAAGAAGCCAGTGAGGAGGCGGGCCAAGCGCGAGCGCGGCAGCGGGATGCGGAGCGAACCAAGAACGAGCCTTCCCGTTGTGTGATCAATGCCGAAGCGCTTTTCGCGTTGGTTTTTGCTGCTGTTTTTGCCGTCAGTCATCCACAGGAGATGGGGACAAACATCGCGAATACAAGCAGATGTCATTTTTTTGAAAAAACCCCTTGGCAAATCGAACAAGCATTTGTATTAGCCCACTCACACCGCGCCAAGCAGTGATCCCTGGTAGCTCAGCGGTAGAGCATTCGACTGTTAATCGACAGGTCGCCGGTTCGAATCCGGCCCGGGGAGCCAGTTTCAAAGGCCTGCATTGAAAGATGCGGGCCTTTTCCGTCTTAATCAACTATCTGGCCGGCGGCGGACGATCTTCAAAACATGTGGCGCGTAAGCGAGCGCCCTGGCGGCGGTAAGAGCATCTGCTCGCGGCAAGTCGCCTCCCGCGAACGAAGGTCCCATGGGCCCGGTTTTAAAGCCCAGCCCCCCCGAGTAAGTGAGAAAGGCCGTTTTCTATATAATCCTCTAGATTCCGGTCGGATCAATCAAATGCTATCGGGATAGTCCTTGGTCCCGTGCCTTAGGGAGCATGGCTCGCATTGAGGGGTCCATGGAAATTCGGAAGCCGTTTACGGTAAGAGAACTGCGAAACGCAGACCGCGGCCATCTCGTAAAGATCAGCAGCGGCTATGCCGATCATGATGACCTAGCATTCATCTATGAGACCGACCCAAAGTTTGCGCACGTCATCGTCCTCAAGACGACTTCAGTGAGCGGGCATGTACCCTACGCAGATAAGTTCCCAAATCATTGCCTCTGCGTGGACTACGGGGATAGCTGGGTTATCGAGCCGATCGAGGACACCAGGAGTTCGACTGTGTACTCTCCCAACGAGTTCGGCGCCTTGGTGTTTGCGCCTGAGCGGATAATTTTGACTTTGGGGATGCTCAAACAAGGTGTGCAATTTGAGCCTCGTTTGTTTGATCTATCGACTTTTGCACTCACTCGGGAAAGACCTAATGAGGCATATATTGGAGTAGCCCCCAAAAGACCGGACATGCTCAGGTTTGAGATTGCGAGCTGATGAACTCGCGCGGCGATTGATATCC